>JALRDR010000432.1 GCA_023262145.1 Planctomycetaceae bacterium
AAGGCAGAGCAGCAGAAACAGTGGAGCAGAACTGCCGAAGTGCTGGTCTGTTCTGACGAGCAGCACCAGCAGTGGAATCAGAATCACTGTGGATATGAGTCTGGCGGCCAGCATTGTGAGGGGCCTGCTTTCTGGTGACGGACAGGGGGACAGGGGGACAGGGGGGCAGGGGGAAGGTCGGGCGGCAGTCAGGAGTTGTGCGGGGCAGGCAAATGCCAGAACTGTCATTCTGATAAGGCCGTTTTCGGCCGCAGCCCACCGAAGCGGCGATCGCGTCCTGAAAAGCTGCTGATGGCTTCGCGGAGGTCCTGTTCGCGAAAATCGGGCCAGTGCTTCTGGCAGATATACAACTCGGCGTAACTGATCTGCCAGAGTAAAAAGTTGCTGATTCGATATTCGGAGGCCGTGCGAATCACGAGGTCGGGATCGGGCATGCCGCCAGTCATCAGCTCAGCAGAAATCATTTCTTCTGTGATCGTTTCAGGAGCAATCTGCCCGGAGCTGGCTTTTTGGGCAAGCTGCCGGACGGCCTGACAGATTTCTGCTCGAGCACCATAGTTGATGGCCAGGCAGAGCCTCATCCCGGTGTTGTTCTGAGTTCTTGCAGTGGTGCGGGAAATCTCCTCCTGAATGACAGGTGAGAGTTCACTTGTGATCCCGATTGTGCTGAACCGGAGTCCCTGGGAATGGATTTCTTCACGCTCCTCCACCAGGTAATGTCTGAGGAGTCGCATGAGAAGATTCAGTTCGGTTGGTGGGCGTTTCCAGTTTTCACTGGAAAAGCAATACAGAGTGAGTTGTTCGAGGCCCAGCCGGGAGGCTTCTTCAACAACAGCGCGAACGGAGTTGACCCCGCGGCGGTGCCCTTCGATTCTGGGGAGTCCTCGGGACTGCGCCCAGCGCCCGTTCCCATCCATGATGATCGCGATATGCCGCGGCAGACGATCCGGCTCAAGACCGAAACTGCGAATCTGCTCTGAGGTATAAGGGGTTTCTCTGGACAACGTCCAGCTCCAGTTCAGTACTTTGAAAACAAGGTTGTCGGCGTTGCAGAATGAACGGTGCCCGACCGGAACCGAGGGTGTGCCAAATTGCCCTGGACTGAGGGCGTTTCAAAATGAGAAATCTGGTAAACTCGAATCAATCCTCGCACTCTATCCAGCACTGGGAATACGGGAAGGGTGGACCTGGTCAGCAGATGGGCCCGGCAGATGGGTCCGGCAGATCGATTCGGCAGACGGACATGTCAGCATTCTGCAGAGGCGGGTAGCCGGTATGTGTGCATCACAGCGGCTGGCAGCGATACGAAACTTCCGGCACACACCTCAACAGCTGAACAGTGCCACCTGCGAAGTGTAGCAGGTTTGCTGCGGATGTCATCCGGCTGCCGTTGCCTCGGGACAGGATGCAGCAGTTTGGCTGCTATTGACCATCACGGATCACCGTGA
>JALRDR010000433.1 GCA_023262145.1 Planctomycetaceae bacterium
TCCCCGACGCCCAGTTCAGCTTTGTCACATCCTTTGCCGTGGGATCGTTCTTCAACACGAAAATAAACAACGCCGGAACAAGCACCGCCACCAGAAAGTAAGCCACTCCTACCATCAGAAATGCGCGGAGATTACTGCCCAGACTTGCCGTGGCCTTGTGCACCAACGGCACGTAGACACCCCACGACAATGCCGCTCCGGCGATAAATAGAAACACCGTCAGTTTAATCCCTGCCGCCATCGCAATCACCTTCCTGTTGCGTGATCAATTCGCACCTGAAATCTCAGTGGATACAGTCTTCAGTTACAGCACCATTCAGTTACGGCACCCAATACACGTTGTCCAGCCTTTGTGCCTGAGCAACTGCTGCTGCTCGCCCTGCATTCAGAGAAGAGCAAATGATTCCTGTCGCAGCAGCCGAAATTTGCGGCCTGCACTGCGGGAATCTCTGCCAACAAACACTGCACACCTGCAGAGGAGGATCTGGTCTGCGTCCCCATCCTGTCGGTTGGAACACAGCAACCTTCTGCAGAACACGCCTGCAGAACACGCCTGCAGAACATGCCTGCAGAACACATCGCTGGGCCGCAGCATCCTGAAATGCAGCGGACTCATTGTAAGTCGCCGCTGTCGCACCGCATAGCGTGCCACGGATTTGCACTGCGAACTTCCCCACTCTGAACATTCAGCAATGCTGGTTCGCCCACGATCTATCGCTCAGGTTCATTGCTGACAGGATGTAGCACGCTGTCCTGTGGTGACCGGCTTTACTCAGCAGGAGACGCGAACGTCCAGTTTCCAGGCAGCGACTCAAACAGCCGTCCCCCCCACACAGGCTCAAACTGCACACCAGTCCAACTGGCCTGGTAGAGCGCCGCCGGAGTATCCGGACCTGATACCGCTATGGCACGCCCCGGATTACAGCAAATTGAGGACTGCTGGTAACGCGAATAAAGCGAACTGAGCCGAGGGTGCCCGATGGCCGGCGTCTGCAAGCCGACGGGACAATCACCGAACATCACATCAGCGCATGAAAAAAGCCCATCGGCGGGACAGATTGAGAACGGTGGGGGAATGAACTCGAGAAACTGGGGAGGCTGCCAAGGCTGGGTCACCAGACAGCGTGATTCACAATGTTCAACACCGAACTCGCCCGCCGAAGGGCTCTGGGCTGGAGGTAACTTGAAGCAAATCGTGTGCCAGGAAAAACTTTTCTGAAGTCGACGCTCGCAATAACGAAGAAAATCAGCATTACTGGCATATTCTGAACCTCAACGGCAGTAAGATCAACGCAATCAACAGTTTGGCGCTTGGTTTTTTCGGCGCCGAAAACTCCCAAAGCTGGAATTGTCGGCGCCGACGGAGTAACTTGTGTCTTCGACGGCGTTTTTTCGGCGCCGGATTTTCTGGGAAGAAATCGTCATGTGGTCGAATCGCACATCTTCCGACACCTTCAACGATCGACGGTTACTGATCACGTTTTTGGGCGTGATGGTGGCATATTGCATGGTGGTGTTGTGGTACGTGGCGACATTTCCAGACGCTGGCTTGCGCTGTCTTCTCCCGGATGCTCAGGAGTCCGGGCGCGGAATTGTGATCCAGAAGTACCTGGATGTCGACGAGGGTGCGACGGATCCGGCCCCCCGACCTGGAGATCGATTGTTGCGTCTGGGCGGTCAGGAGATTTCAACATTTCTCGACTTCACGCGTGCATTGGCCAACCTGCGATTCGCGAAGATCCCTCCCGGCGGACAGCTTGCCCCCGGATCTGACCCGGGAGAGCTCCGTGTGCCTCCGCTTGTGGAAATCTACTCCCGCGACCGTGCTCTTCCCGCACAGCGGATGGTGGAGATTGAATATGAGAGCGAATCAGCGGGGGCATCTTCGCAGACATTGGTGCAGCGTGCCTATCTGCCGGTACGGCCGATCACGACCGGTGAGATCTCCATTACTCTGGCCTGGTTTGTTTCTCAGGCTACGATTCTGGCCTTTGCCATCGCGACCTACTGGTATCGGCCGTTTGATCGCATCAGTCAGACTTTCTGCGTGATGTCCTGTACGGCATTGGGGGCATTTGTACCGGGGTTTCACTGGTGGATTCTGACCGGTCACCCGGCGCTCAACATTCCGTTCATTGTCTGCGCCTGTATGTTGCCCGGGCTTGCTTTGCGGTTCTTTCTGGTATTTCCTCGTGAAACAGAGTTCGTGAGGCGCTGGCGAAGATCCATCACTCTGGGAATCGTCATCCCATCTGCAGTGATGACCGTTCTGCTGGTCGCCATCTACTGGAGTGCGTGGTCGATTAATGGAGTGAATTCCAGCGCACCGCTCACACCGTTGCAGAAGATCGCGGTGCTCTCTCGCATGCTGCTTCCGGAGTCAGCAGGGGGCCTGATACCGGCGACGGCTGCAGAGTCCATTCTGCAGTCACTGCGGAGCCTGACAGAAATCACCATGGCGATCGCCAGCATTGCGTTTGCGGTGACCGTCGTCTGTCTGGGCTTCAGCCTGATGCACAGTGACACCGCGACTGAAAAACGCCAGGTGGTGCCAATTCTGACTGCCGCTCTGCTGAGTACCATTCCGATTGGCTACACACTTTACCTCGCGTTTTTTCGAACAGTCGACTTTGCTCTGGGGCGTGGACAGTTTCCGATGTTTCTGGCCAGCATGATGTTCATGTCGGCCTATTCGCACGGAATCCTCCGCGATCGACTGATGCTTGCTGAAGACGGTGACGAGCGAAACCGGCGTTATATCGCGGTATCGCTGCTGGTTTCGGCCAGCTTTGCTGTTCTGATCGCACTGGGTGCAATGACAGCCAACACCTGGAGCCTGCCGTTCACATCAACCACCACCCAGCAGATCTCCCTGTTTGTGATTCTGGTCCTGGCAGCGGGGATTGTGATCTGGGTACGTGATCAGTTGCAGGCAGTGGTGGACCGCAGATTCTTCAGTGAAAAATATCAGCTTGACAGAGCAATGCAGCAGCTCAATCGCTCCGCCGCCTATCTGACGGAACCAGGTGCGATGGCCGAGCTGACACTGAGAACATGTGAGGACGTGATCGGTGCCAGCTGGTCAATGATGCTGCTGCGGGATGCTGCCGATCATTTTCGACTCACTGGAAGTCGCGGTCCATCGCAGGCTCCACCAGCATTGACAGTAAATGATCTGTCAGATGATGAATCGGAATCCACAATTATCCCGCGACTGCCGGCAGCAACCAGAGAGTCCATGAATCGTATGCAGCTGCTGCTGCATACGACAAAAGCTGAACTTATCTGTCGCCTTGAAGGGCAGGATGGACTGCATGGAATCATTCTGCTCGGTCGCAAAGGAAGCGGCGTTCCCTATTCCGCAGAGGACTTTGCATTTCTTCATGCGGTCGCTCAGATGACAACCCTCGCGCTGCACAGTTCCCGCGCCAATCAGACACTTGCTCGTCTGAATGCCGAACTGCAAAGCCGTATGGAGAGTATTTCGGAGCAGCAGCGGCAGCTGGCCGCACTGCGTTCCGAGCTGACAATTCTGCAGCAGGATGCAGGTCAGCAACCGGTGGTGCATCAGCCCACGCATCTGGATCGAGAGGGTCTTCGCGGAACAAGTGATGCCCTCAATGAAGTACTCAGGCAGGTTGGCAAGGTCGCAGCGACATCATCCAATGTACTGATTCGTGGAGAGAGTGGCACGGGCAAGGAACTGCTCGCCCGAGTCATTCATCGCAACAGCGATCGAGCCGAGCAGAATCTGATCTGTGTCAACTGCGCTGCACTTGCTCCTTCGCTGCTCGAAAGTGAATTGTTCGGGCACGTCAAAGGCGCTTTTACCGGCGCTCATGCCGATAAGCAGGGGCGGTTCCAGGCGGCCCACGGCGGAACGCTGTTTCTTGATGAAATCGGTGATATCTCCGCCGAAATCCAGGTCAAGCTGCTGCGAGTTCTGCAGGAGCGCCAGTTCGAACCGGTAGGCAGTGATCATACTGTCGAGGTCGATGTGCGTCTGATTGCCGCCACCAATCGCAACCTTGAGGAACTGATCGCGGCCAGTACGTTTCGCGAAGACCTCTTCTATCGGCTCAACGTTGTCTCGCTGATGCTGCCTGCACTCCGGGAGCGACATGGAGATCTGGCGGAACTGGTGTTCTTCTTTCTGAGCCGATCTGCACGGCAGATGAAGAAGCAGATTCGTCAGATTGCCCCGGCAGCAATGGAAGCGCTCGAGTCATATTCGTGGCCCGGAAATATTCGCGAGCTGGAGAACGTCATCGAACGCGCAGTGGTGCTGGCGGACAGCGATATGATCACCCCGGAAGATCTTCCGGCCGCCATTCGCAATCGTCCTGAAGTCAGAGTCCAGCCAGGCCGTCCGGCTGCCAGTTCAGGCACTGCAGCTGTACGCAGTGTGGCACGAAAACAGTCTGGTCAGGAACATAGTCAGTCCCGACCGGCCAGATCGCAGCAGGGCAAAAAGGCTGCCTGGCTCACCGAAGAACAGGAACTGCGCGATGCACTGCTGGCGGCTGATGGCAACAAGGCTGTTGCAGCACGAAGCCTGAATCTGCCACGCAGTACGTTTTACAGCCGCTGCAGAAAATATGGCATTCGCTGAATACTCGCCGAGAAGTCACATCAACCGCCGCGTTTGCCTGCAACCAGTTGTGCGGCCATCCGAATCGCCTCCAGCATGCCGCGGTGATCAGCCCCTGCTCCCCTGCTCCACGCGCGATCAAATGCTGTCCCGTGAGTCGGACTGGTTCGAATCAATGGCAGCCCCAGAGTAATGTTGACGGCGGAATCGAATCCGATCAGCTTGATTGGTATATGCCCCTGATCGTGGTACATCGCAACCACCCCTGTGAATTCTCCCAGCACCGCTCGGCGAATCAGCGTGTCGACGGGAAATGGTCCGTCGGCCAGGCACATTTCCTGACACTCCTGCACTGCAGGAGTGATCACATGCTGTTCTTCATCGCCGAACAGGCCATTCTCCCCACCGTGGGGATTAAGCGAACAGACGCCAATCCGCCCTGCCGCATGTCCCACCGAATCCAGAAATCTTCGCATCAGGCGGATACTGTCTGCGACTGCAGTCCTTGTAAGCAGTCCCGGAACACTGGCAATCGATGTATGCAGCGTGACATGCACGATGCTGATTCCAGAGGCAGCGGGCCGTGCATTTCCACCTGGGGGCTGCAGGGCACCACGGATCGTGCTCAGCGTATCTTCCGCCAGATGCAGCATCATCCCGAACTGACTGACACCACAACGTTCAGCAAGAATCTCTGTGTGCCCCGGATAATGATGCCCGGCCAGATGCAGAGCCTCCTTGTTTAACGGAGCGGTGACGATGGCATCTGCAGTCCCTTCCTGCGTGAGCTGAATTGCTGATTCCAGGCAACGAAATGCAGCCTCGCCGGCGACAGCACTGGCCCGGGACAACGGTGTCTCTGACACAGCCGCATCACAGGGATCCAGCAACTGTACAATTCCATCCCGCGCCGATCCACAGACGAATTCCCGCAGCAATGATCCGGATGCAGCACCTGCAGGAACCTGCTGAATTCTCAGATCGACACCTGTCAGTTCGATCGCCCGCTGCAGAATTGGTGCTGCCCCAATCAGTAATGGACGCACATTGTTCGGAAACCGAACATCCGCAAGCGACCTGATGATGACTTCCGGGCCAATGCCGGCCGGGTCTCCCATCGTTATCGCATGAACCTGAATCTCATCTGCCATACCGCCGTCGCCTGCAGAATTCGAAATCTGACTCAGCCGGAAATCAGCTGTTCCGCTCGAAACACCGGGCCCTCAACACAGGTCCGACGGTAATCCCACGTCCCGTCGTCCTGCCGGACTTCGGTCACACAGCTGAAAC
>JALRDR010000484.1 GCA_023262145.1 Planctomycetaceae bacterium
AGTCGTGTCCACGGTGCTGATGTCCTCTTCTCTTCTCGTTTATCGTGGATAGCCTCTGAGGCCAAAATGCCCTGAAACTTATCCTCGATCTTATTAAGCGCAACTATTATATCATGCGCGGCTTCACGGTCCTCTGGGAAGGTTGCCGTATTTCTGATCGCCTCTTGTGGTGACATTCTGGAGTGAGGTTGTTCCGCCGGTATTTGTGGTGAGGGATCCGAGTGCCGTCGTTCCGCCAACAGCAGCTTTGAAAGTCGTTGTTCCGGTGGAATTGATCGCCAGATCGAATGGGCCGTCAAGCGTGCCTTCGAAAGTGACATCTTCCGTGCCCGTATCCACAACGACGTTTGCAGCTAAAGTTGCTGTTGCAACCCTCGCCTCGAAAGCCCCATCACCTGTGCTGATGTTACTGCCAAGCGAGAGCGTATCTGCTGAGATCAGTACATTGGAACCAACGAGAGCAATGTCGTTAGTTGTGAAACGGACTTCGTTATTGAGCGAAGCATCGTCGAGAATTGACACGTCGGCGTTGAAGTCTTCATTGAAAAAAAACGAATGAAGAGCATCAAGCCCCTGCACCTCAATATTCTTGGCACCGCCCAGGTCCTGGATTGTCAACGATGAATTCGGCTTAAAAAACTCAACATTTTCAAAGGTGCTTCCTGTCAACAGGGAACGCCCGTCATCGGCTGTCTGTCCGTATCCCAGGACCACATCGTTGTCGTCCGCGTCCCGCAGGTTGATCACGAGGTCATCGGCCCGTCCAGACAGCGTAAGTGGTTCCGTTTCATTGAAAGTGATTGTGCCAAAATTCTGGAGGTTCACATTGCCGGAGTCATGCCCCGTGAATGTCAGTTCAACCTTCCCGGCTGAGGCAGTGTAATTTTTGATTTCAAACGAATCACTGTCTGCGCCACCGCCGTCTTCACCTGCAATGAAGGACACCCCTCCTGTTGGGATGGGTGTCCAAACGCCTGGATTAATGCCACTGAGGTTGATGACCAGATGATCAGATTCCAGACTGGATCCTCTGATTTCGAGCACATTGCCCGCGGAAAGTACCTGCCCGCCATCCTGAAGCAGGGCTGTGTCGATTGTCAGGAGCTTGCCGGAACCGTGCAGATTATAGAGGTCCGAACTGATTTCAGCATCAATGGAGGTCCACTGGCCATCCTGCAGGAGCAGGGTCACGGTCTGCACCTGGCCATTTCCAACGTCCACCATTCCACCGTCTGAAATGGTCAGCGTTTCACCACCGGAAAGGTCAATTCCTGCCAGTCCCAGTGTTGCGTTGAGAACACGACGTTCTTCGAGTTTCTGAAGACGCAGCCGGCCGGCCGGCTTCCCTGACCTGGACTGAAAAAGGGCACTGATCTGCTGAATGAATCTCTGGATGCGCATGTCTAGAGACTGATCCGAACTAAGAGGAACGTGTGGCAGTGAGATACCGCCACACTGGAACAGATTGATTTGACGCGACAAAGGGTGTTGACGCGGAGTTTCCGCCCGGACCCAGTCTACGGACGCGTCCACGAACTTACCATTATTTCGGACTCAACAGGCATTGGTATTTTGCGAGGATTTCGTGGATTGGGGTATTTGTGGCCAGCTTGCTGTCGGGTTGGAATACACTGGCGTTGTAATCAGAATGAAGGTGACAATCGCTACGAAAAGTCATCGACAACGGACGATTTATCCTCTGGAGCTTTTGCTGGTCCTGACCGACTGTAATGACGAATGCTGAGCACCACGGGCAGGTGTGCTGCTTGACCCGGCTGGATTGTTCAGGTTGGTTCGGAGTGAGAGAACATGGTCAAAAGTACAGTATTTCTGTCGTTGGTGTTAGCAGTGACATTAATCTCAGGGCCGCCGGCATCTGGTTCATCTTCTGAGGAGTCTCCGCCAACGCGAGGTACCGAGCCTGCCGTTGGATCGGAGGAGGAGGCCGTCGACACTGTCGGGCTGGTTTTCTATGAGCTATTGCCTGAATCTGCATTTGCGAACAGCAGTAGTCCGGCGCCGTGGGTGGGAATCCGTCCGGCAACATCCGTAGTAATCGCTGCCTTAGAATCAGCGGAGGCTGTCGCGGCGAGTTCTGAAAGTCTTTTCCCCTCCATGGGTGCCGTGACAATTGGCGATCGCGGGGTTAGTACCGGTGCTGCAATTACGTTGAAATCTCTGCAATTGGCGGATCAGCAGGAGCAACTGGATTTTGCAGGAAGCTGGGGGAGTGCAGATCTGAGCGGTGTCTATTATCCGGATACGACAGTTGCTAAGGCGCCATGTCGACTCCCGGTGTATCAGACCAGTAATCCGCTCTATTTTGAGCAGGCAGAACTCGAACGCTGTGGCAATTCGGTTGGTTACCTGACGACTGCTTATTCGTTAACGCGATTCATGGCGGATGTTGTTCTGCTTCCGGCCCACATTGCAGGGGCGTGCCCGGGCGAGAAAGTTCGACTGGCAGACAGTCAATGCAGTTGCTCTGAATGTAATGATGAGACTTTAGAAGTCTCCCTTGGACAGCTGTTTGCCGAGGGTGGAGCAATTACCGCACTCTTCTTCATTATTCCCTAGTCAGATGCGGGCGCGTCGCGCCTGAGCCCATTAGTCCCTGGAGTTGATTCGAGTACCGGTTCTGAAGACCGTCTGCAGGCTTCGATTCAGCCAGGTGGCCAGAGAGATTGGCAGAGTTTTCAGCTGCAAAGTCCCCGTATGGTACAGGGGTACTTCGTGCAGGAATGGTGTGGAAGTCGCCTGCACATTGACAGTGAACATTGGAAACCGCGTTTGCTGCGGTTCTCGTGGCGAGGACTGGAGCAGATTCTGAAGCAGAAGTTCTCGGGCAGGATTTTCAGCAGGAGCGGTGCCGGCCGTGACAACTGTTGCGTTCAGAGACCTGTGTGGTCTGGTATGGAAGCGGACGATGGCATTTGCAGCGGGATCCAGAATTCCGATGTCCTGCTGAGTCAACCAGCCCTGAACTTCGCAGTCTGTTTCTTCTCCGACCCAGCAAAGCAGCGTCTGTGCTTCGAGGGCAGCGTTCAGAGACTCTGTTTGCAGTGGGTAATCAGCCCATGCAGCGGCGGTGGCCGGGAGTTCTCTGTCGACAGGAATGTTGCGTCCTGGCAGCAGAATGCCGGTACAGGGACTTCGTATTGTCAGCAGTTGCAGCATATCTCCAATCTTCTGAACTCGTGTTTTCACCGAGTCGAGTGCAGCCGCGACAGCATTTCTTCCGGCGGGGCCATCCGCATTGCCTATGCGGATTCGTTCCATCTGATTCAGTCTCTGCTGCAGCTGATCTCGTTCGGTGATGGCTTCGGCGAGTTTCAGTTCAAGGTCCGGATTACTGAGCTGGGCGATAATCTCTCCTTCCTGAACGCGTTCCCCTGGCTGCCGAGACGCAACCAGTACGCCGGGGGCGCGTATGAACACCGGTACGCATGTTCCCGGTGTCAGCAGGCAGGGGGCGTTGAGTGGAAACTGGACCGGCAGAAACAGTGCAGCTCCGAGTAGTCCGAGTGACACCAGAAGCCCTGCTACAGCGCGCAGCCTGCGGGGAGCCAGAAATACTCCACGAGCGATTCCGATCCCCAGACGCTGCAGGGTTCCCGGCAGCATTCCGGCAAGTGGTAACGCGGCCAGCAGTTGCATTCCTGCCGGCTGCAGCATGCCGGAGACAAACAGCAGCAGAGTCAGGATCACCGCTGTTCTCCAGACAAGTGATGCTGCGGCGAAGAGTGCAAGCAGCAATTGTGCGGGAAACACGTGGGGCTGCAGGAGATGATTGTGCCCGAATACAACTCGACTCACCAGAGCATGCAGTGCACGGCTGCCTTCAGTCGACAGATTTGGGACGTTGAGCAGATCGGAGAGAATGTAGTATCCGTCATATCTCATCAGCGGGTTGGCATTCACGAGCAGCGTCGTGACGGAGGAGATCAGCAGGACGTTGAGAAACAGTGTATGAGCAAACCCGGGGGCGCTGCTCAGCCAGAGCAGAGCGCAAACAGCAGCGAGTCGGGATTCTGCAATAATGCCGGCCGCGGCTACTCGAATTCGATCGCGCGCCGCCGGGAATCTCCACGAATCACTGACATCGCAGTAAAGGAGTGGAAAGAAAGCGACAAACAGCAGTCCGATATCGTGACATTCTCCACCCTTGCGACAGCACGCAACTGCGTGGCCAAGTTCGTGCAGAATACGAATTCCGGCGAGCAGCAAGAGGGTCATCAGAACACCATCGGCGGTGATCAGTCCATTCAGGTCCGGAAGTTCAGACCGCAGCAGATCCGGATTTGCAAGGACCTGCAGGAAGACGAATGCCTGGAACAGCAGCCAGCACATGCTGAATGCAGTCGAGTCAGCAAATGGCGTTTTTTGACACCACCATTGCAGCAGACGGTTGGGATCAGGTCCCCGTTTCCTGAAGCTGAGCCAGCCGGTCAGCGCGCGAAAGGCTGAAACGCGATTTGCACCACGATTCACCCTGCTGACAGATGGCTGCGTGCAGAACAGAAGTTCTTCGCGGCCAGCCGCTGCCAGCAGATCAAGTGTTTCGCTGAGGGTATACTCGTTCGGTGAGGACTGATTCAGAAGTTCCATCAGTTGTCGCGGAGATCGTTCGCCATCAAGTGCCTGCAGCAGGAATGTTTCATCTGCCGAGGTGTGGAAGTACGAAAGCCGCAGCGGATCACGAATCATTCGCTCCGAACCGGATTTTCCTCCCACACTGGTTTCCAGAATCTCCAGGTCACAGCGGAGTTTCCAGCGGAACGGCCTGTCTGCTGGAGAGATTTGCCGATGGGCATCTGCTGAAACAGTAGTTGCAGGTGCTTCCACAGGCAGAACTCGTGGAGGACTTTGGTCAGCGCCCATTGCTGACTCCGTCCGCCGAAGTGGTGGTATCGATCCACATTTCAGCCGGTGAGCCCGGGCGATACAGGCCGCGTTCGTTCCGGATTTCTGCCCGCACTCGGACAAAGTTCTCAGAGTCAATCTGTGGACTGACAAATATGATGACAGCGGGGGCCAGTTTGTCCTTGTCATTAATCCGCACCTCAGCCCGTTGCCCCGACTGCACTGCCGCAGCCTGCTCAGCCGTCAGGAATCCTTCCACATGCAGCGTCTGCAGGTTGATCAGCCTGAATAGTTTTTCTCCGGCTTCTGCCCATTCGCCCAGCTGTCGAGTTGTTTCCACGATGGTTCCGGCAAACGGGGCGCGAATCTGCCGACGTTCAAGCTGCAGCTGTGCAGTTTCGACAGCGTTCTGAAGGATCTGCAGTTCCAGTGTGGCGGATTCATGATCGGTCTTAGCCTGCAGCAGGAGTGATTCAAACCGTCTTACCGTTGCCTGATGCTGCTGCACCAGTTGTTCGCTGCGAGTTCGTTCTGCATTGCGAACTGCGGCGGCAGTTTCAGCCATGCGGATCTTTAGTTGAGCCTGTTCGCAGGTATTCCGGAGTCGAAACCATTCCTGTTCAGAAATGCTGATCCGAGACAGTTCACGGCTTTTTCGGGCTCGTTCGAGTTCGTCCTTTGCCAGCTCTTCCTCTCGCATGGCGAGCTGTAACGCGGAGTCGTCATCTGCCTGCTTTACTGCGATCTCAAGATTCTTCTCTGCCTGCAGCTGTTCACTCCGAGCCTCGTCAAGTGCAGCTGTGGCCATCTGCACCGCCTGTGATCCGGCAACTTCGGCTTTCGCCTTACTGAGTTTAAGCTGCTGCTGCTGCAGACTCAGCCGGGCAGTCTCATCATCCAGCCCGGCCAGCAGAGCGTCTGCGGCGACCAGATCACCGGGACGAACAGGTGCCCTTGTGATTCGCCCACGTTCTGACGCCGGGACATCAGCGGCATCACGGATGGCAAAAAAAGCGCCGGATACGGGTATTCTGTCTGCAGCATGCAGTATTGCCGCGGCGTTGAGTATTTCGTGGGAGAGCAGAAAGATAGTGATCAGTTTCTGCATCACGATGTCCTTTTACCATTGAGGAGGGTTATGACAGGGAAGGCCATTGGAGACTGGTGAATCAGAAAATGAGTGTCAACCAGAGATGTTGCGAGCAAGAAGATCAAGCAACTGACGAAACCAGACCCGGCCAAGTGAGTAGCTGCCGCAGTGAATACGTGCAGTAACTCCACTTCCGAGTCGCTGGGCTGATTCCGGTGCCTGCTGCAGTCCGGCAGTCACGCGTGTCACCAGCTGCCCGTTCCTGTTCAGCGAAGTTGCAGCTGCGATGGCACTGACAGTTGTGGTTGCCGTCGTGGTCGGGTCGGTGTCAGCAGAGTAGCGAACAGCTGGCGGTGATGGCGCGGAA
>JALRDR010000497.1 GCA_023262145.1 Planctomycetaceae bacterium
CTGGCCTTGTACGGCACCGAAGAATTCCCCAACGGGGGCATCGTGGAGGTGGACCGAAAGACGAAGCAGTTTGTCTTTGCATACCAGGGCCAGCAAAAGGAAACCAGCACGGTTGTCGTGCTGCCCAACGGCAATTACCTGCTCACCGAACTGGGTCCGGAACCACGCGCCGTGGAGATCAACCGCAGTGGCAAGGTGGTCAACAGTACGCCGCTGCAGTGCCAGAAGCAGAACTTTCATATGCAGACTCGCATGCTGCGAGTGCTTCCCAATGGCAACCTGATTGCTCCACACCTGCTGGATTTCGCCGTCAAGGAGTACACGCCCGGCAGTGGCGAAGTGCTCAATGTGTATCCCACAGATGATCGTGGGCGTGACAAACGCGACTGGCCATTCACGGCAATTCGCCTGGAAAACGGTAACACGCTGATTGGCTGCACCAACGGTAACCGCATTATTGAAATCGATGGCAAGGGCAGGATTGTCTGGAGCGTGACCAATGAAGATCTGGGGCAGAATCTGTTCGATGACGCCTGTGGAGTCCAGCGACTGCCCAACGGAAATACCGTGGTCACCAGCTATCATGCTCAGGGTGATGCCGTGAAGCTGTTTGAGATTACTCGCGACAAGAAGGTCGTCTGGACGTATAACGGCCAGCAGGCTGGATTCCATCACTTCCAGATTCTGACCACCAACGGCAAGCCGCAGGAAAACAACACGATGAAGTGACCCTGCTTCGTTGCGGCAGTGACCTGAAGCAGACAGATGCCACTCCTGGCACCCAGCCCCTGAGATTGAACCACGCATGTACTGCTCGAACCTGCGCACCGCACTGCTGGTGCTGATGATGATGCTTTGGCCGGGCACCGCTGTTCAGCTCGGTGCACTGCCGGGCGATAATGCTCCGAGCACTGCTGTGATGCCGGCTGACGGGCAACAGAGACAGCCTGCCGAATACACCCCCGTCCCGGGAACGCTGGATGAGTACTACCTGACGCAGCGTACGCGCGACGGGCAACTGGTCCTGACCGCGAATGAGGCATTCTTTCCCCGCCTGGGGCTGACTGCCGCCGGTAAGGGTGATGTTCCTGATTCAGGCAATCTCAACGGAGGCAACTCGTTCGCCACCATCAGTCGCTGGGATACAGGCGATGTGGCCGAATGGGGCATTCTGTTTTCAGCAGCGGGCCGCGTTCAGGTGCAAGTGCGTCTGTCAGCGGAACAGGCGGGCGGACAATTCACAATCCGACTTGGTGACAGCAGCCGGACCATTGCCGCGGAACTCGCCGAAGACGATTCCTCCGACAAATCCATCACGGCAGAGCTCAACTGCCCGGCTGCCGGATTCCAGACGCTGCAACTGACCTGCGAACAGCCCGTGGATTCGGCTGAATTCCATGAATTGCGTTTGAGCGGACCGCCGGTGCAGCACGCTGCGGTTGTTCGGAAGCGCTGGCGTCCCGCCGCAGCGCATACTCGATTCACAAGTTCGCAGGCAACAGGCCCCATCCGTCTGTGGGTAATGGAAATGGATGCGGTTCCCGGACCGCTCGGCTTCTACTCCCCGATTACGACGCCCTTCGGTTATTATGGCCCCACCTGGCAGGCCGACGGGACCGTCAATTCCAGCTTCAACTTTTCGCTCTGGTCCTATGGTCGGAACGATCAGGAACCGCCGATTGAACAGTTGTCACATCTGCTGGCGATCGGCAATCCAACGGCCAGCTTCGGCGGATTTGGTCATGAGGGGACCGGGGTCAAGATCCGTGACTGGGAACCACTTGCCGGGCAGCAGGGGCAACAACAGGTGATCGCTCTGCGGGCTGAACCGGGCCCAATGTATGACACTTACTACAGCTATTTTTATTCAACCCGAGAGCAACGCTGGCGACTGTTTGGAGTGGGCAACAAGTACAACGCCGGCAAGCCGCTTCATTCACTCTGGACGGGCAGCTTCGTCGAAGTACCCGGACCTCCCGCAGTTCAACGCACCGGCGCGTACGAACGGACCATGCGGTACCGGGGCTGGGCCATGCAGCGTGACGGAACCTGGCACACGCTGGACCAGATGGCCAACGGAAATGTGGAACGTCAGACCGGACTCACGCACACCCACCGCGGCGTGACTGATGACGGCTGGTTCTTCCTGAAGACCGGCGGCTGGATGTTTCGCAAGCCAGCTGCAGCAGAGGTGATCAGGCGGCCTGAACCGACACAAGCTGCAGACATGGATTATCTCAGCAAGGCACATCTGCAGACATTACTGTCTGTGCCATCCGAAATCACTCTGGAGCGGGCTGAACTCACCGCGGGGACGCTGCAGGGAACGTACCAGATCCGAAATGCTGCCGATCAGGCAACGGTGATCGCGTACTGGGGATCACAGGAGGCTCTCACTCTGGCGGACCGCTGGGAGCACTCGCGCAAGCTCCCGACCGCTCGTGAAGGTCAGAACAACTTCACACTGCAGAACATCGGCGGGAGCGGCCCGGTCTTAGTGCGACTGCTCCTGCAGAATTCCGAAGGACAGTTCTGGAGCACTGCAACGGTTCGTGTGCAGCGCTGAGCCAGACAAAAGACGACTGCAATCCGGAAACGGTCACTCCGCATTGCTACCATGTGAGGTCTCATCGGGCCGCTGCAGCAATTCGGCGGTCCAGTGGTTCCGAAAGACAGCATCCGGGTCGGCCTGCTGGACCAGTTCCCGAAAACGCTCAAAGCCGGGGTACAGTGCCGTGATCTGACTGGC
>JALRDR010000618.1 GCA_023262145.1 Planctomycetaceae bacterium
GCGAGATGTCGTCCTGGCGTGGTGCATTATGCTGGTCTTCAGCTGCCACCTGGCAGCGCTGCTCTCGTTGTATTCACGCTGGGCTGCACTCCCGCTGACAGCTGTGATTTCCTTTGCAGCGTTCTTCATCATTGTTGTCCCGGTTCTGATGATTCCGGCAACTGTTGATGCGGTAATGCTCACCCACAATTTTACGCCGGGGCGTCTGCTGTCATGGTCCGTGACGATCTTCTCCACCTGGTTATTCGTGATTCTGCCCATGCAGCTGGCAATTCGAAAACGATGGCTGAGTCTGACAATCGGCTGATTCTGCCGGAGTCTGCGAGGCGCCATGTTCTGTCTCGCCCTGATTGCTCCAGGGACTTAGAATCCTGAGGAAATGGGCCCACGGATTCGGGAGCGGAACGGGTGAGCAGGGATCACGCTGGATTTGATTTCTGTCGAGCAATGACTCGACTTTGCGAGGATGTCTGTGCGCGACATCCGGAGTTCCAGCATATCAGTATGGATCGGGTGGCGGTCACTTTTGCTCAGACGCGGTCCCCTGTGGAATGGGGGCTGCAGGCAAAACTGACACCTCTGCGTTTTGAGGGCGGCAACAGAGTGGAACGCCGCAACGGCAGACTCTGGACTGTTCAGAAAGTGATTCATCGCGGGCAGGAAGCATTGTATATCCTGACATTTTATCTGCCGCGATTTCTGAACCAGACGTACGAGGAAAAGCTGGTCACGGTTTTTCACGAGCTGTATCACATCAGCCCGTACTTCAACGGTGATATCCGCAGGTTTGCCGGCTCCTGTTACGTGCACACCGGAAGCCAGAAAGAGTATGACCGACAGATGGGCGTGTTTGTCCGGGAGTACCTCAAACAGCAGCCTCCACATGAACTGATGCATTTTCTGCGGTTCAGTTTCCACGAATTAAAGAAGCAGGTGGGGACGGTGATGGGCGTGCGAATTGCGATTCCACGGCTGATCCCACTGGATCGCGTTGCCTGAGAGAATGCCGGAGCAAGCGGCAGCTGTCTGCGGGCAGCCGGTCGGGAAGGACAGACTGCTATGGAAATCAATCCTGCTGAGATCCCGGCCATCTCGGTCTATCAGCATCTGCTGCGGACCGTCATGCCACGTCCGATCGCATGGGTCTCAACGAAGTCGAATTCGGGTGTTGCCAACCTTGCACCATTCAGTTTCTTTACTGCGGTTGGTTCAGCGCCACCCACACTGCTGTTCTGTCCGGCAAACCGCCGCGACGGGACACCAAAGGATACTCTGGCGAACATCCTTGAGAACGGTCAGTTCGTCGTTAATGTTGTCACAGAATCGCTGGTTCTGTTTTTAAATCTAGCACAACGCTGCGTTTATTTCGGTTTAACTGCATGAAGTTAGATGTCATTCCCGGGTTACGGGCAGGGCCCGTAAGGCGAGTTAAATCTCCATCGGGGGCTTCGACTTTAATTACCTCGCAGCCAAGGTCAGAAAGCATCTGTGTGCAGTATGGTCCTACAACAACTGTTGTTAGATCTACTACCTTCAAGCCATCGAAAGGACCGGGCATAGAAGAGCCTCCAATTTCTAAATTTTCAATGAGATTATGAAGCTGTTAGATCGGAGTTAGAAGATCATCTGTTTATGGGGTTATTTGAAAGGGTGTATGACGGTTAATAGTGAGAAAAATTAGATTTTTTACTCAATCAATATGAACCTTTATCAACCCTTTCCTTCAAGTCTCAAGCTAACTGTTGCTTGAAAATCAGAAAAACTATTGGCCACGATCGCTTCCCGTATTTGACGCATAAGGTCTTGATAATGAAATAGGTTATGTTCTGTTAACAACATGAGGCCTAGAACTTCTTCAGCCTTCGTCAAATGATGGAGGTAGGCTCTGTCGTATTTGGAGCAAACTGGGCAGTTGCAACGTTCATCAAGAGGCGTTTGGTCATCTTTAAAGCGAGAATTTCGGAGGGTTATAGGCCCATTCCAAGTCCAGGCCTGTCCCGTTCGACCTGACCGAGTAGGCAGAACACAATCGAACATATCAACCCCTCTTGCCACGGCACCGATGATGTCAGCGGGTTTTCCAACTCCCATCAGATAGCGTGGACGGTTAATGGGTAG
>JALRDR010000620.1 GCA_023262145.1 Planctomycetaceae bacterium
CGAGCGGGGCTGCAGAGATTTGCTGATCCTTCGTCATCCGCGGCCGCTGCTGCCCCGCAGACAGGTGTGGGGCAAGGAGCAGAGTATCTGGAACTTCCGGAGAACTGCAGTCGTGCTGTTGCGCTGCTGCTGGCGGGGATGGTGGAGCTGCGCTCGGCTGCTCCGGAAACGGCAGAACAGCTCCTGCAGCAGGCACTGTCAATTGAGCAGCGCCATGTGAGTTACTGGTACCTGGGGCGGGCTCAGTTTCAGTTACAGCGGCCGGCCGCAGCGGCCGAGGCATTTGAAAGTGCCTTGCAGCGGCGTCTGCCACGGACGGATTTGCTTGATATTTATCGGGAATATGCAAGGGGACTGCAGCGGGCCGGGATGGGGGAAGAGTCGCTGCAGGTGTGGCAGCGTCTGGAGGAGCAGTTTCCTGATGACCGCCGCACTCTGGAGTTGATTGCCAATGCACTGAGGGACGAGGGGCGTTGGGCGGAGGCGCAGCAACGATATGCCGCATTAAGTCGCAGTGCTGATGTGGAAGCTGAAGTGCAAATGAAACTCGCTTCGGCCGAAATGCTGGTGCGGCTCGGACGCGATGAGGAAGCGGTCACGTTGCTCACCGAAACAGTGGTTCTGACAGATCCGCAGGGCTGGCTGCACCGTCAGATTCGCGGGCAGATAGAGCAGATATTTCGCGGTCGCGGTGATGTCGACGGACTGATTGAGTATTACGCGAACTGGTTGCGGGATCATTCCGATGATGTGGAAGTGCTGAGTCTGCGGGGGGCCGCACTGCAGGATGAGGGGCGTGGTGAGGAGGCGGTGCAGACTCTTCGCAGAGCCGCAGAACTTGCTCCTTCTTCAGAGTCGGTAACCAACGCGTTGCTGAGTGTACTCACACGCCAGCAGCGTCCTGCGGAGGTTGCGGAGTTATATGAGCGGCTGCAGGCAGCCGGTCGCATGTCCGATCAGCACTGGCTGGACTGGGGCAGTTGTTGTTTGCGCAGGCCAGATCTTTCCGATGCGGAGAGGCGGCTGGCGGTCGCTGATGTCTGCAGCAGGCTGGTTCAGACGGATCCTGAGAACGCGGAGGTGATGAGCCTGGCTGCGGCGATTGCCAGGCGCGCGGATCAGGAAGAACTGGCCCTCGAGTACCATCGACGGGCGCATTCGCAGGCCCCCGAATCCGTGGTGTACTGCGAAGCACTGGGAGAGCAGCTGTTTCAGATGGGACGGGAGCAGGAAGCTCAGGCGGTTTGGGAGCAACTGGCTGCAGGTGAACGGCGAACAAGTGAGAATCTGGCACTGCTGGCGGCGATTCAGCAGCGTCATGACCTGACAGAATCGGCGCTCAGATGGCAGCGGGAGGCCTGTCAGTCCGGCGGAGATTTTGGTGCCCATCTGCGGCTTGCCGACATGCTTGAGAGAGCGTGGTCTGAGGGCCGTGCAGAAGCAGCGGAGGCTGGGGCTGGTATGGTTCAGGAGCAGCTGCTGGAGGAGGCGCTGAATGTCCTGGAGCAGTCGTTTGAACTGGCGGTCACCGCAGACCAGCGGTCGACCACGGAGCAACGACAGTTGCGAGTGTTGCTGCTGGGGGATCGTCTGGATCGAGAGATTGAACGGCTGGAGCTGGCTCTTGCTGACGTGTCGCCCGCCGACCTGCCCGGACAGCAGACATTGCGCTGGAAGCTTTCCGGTTGCCTGCTGGCTGTCGGTCGGCATGGGGAAGCTGTGGACTTGTGTCAGAGGATGCTGGAACAGGAGCGGGATTCACTGGCGATTCGCTCACGGTTGCTGGAGATTCATGAAACATCCGGAAGTGTTCAGGCCGCAATTGAAGTGCTCACGGAGCTGAGTGAGCTGGATGGACGCAACCGTGTTCGATATCTGCAGCAGCTTGCACGGCTGCAGCTGCAGCTGGGACGGACGGCAGCTGCGATTCGGACTGCTGAGGGCGTCACAGAAGCGGCTCCCGGCCTGCCTTCCTCATGGCAGTTCCTGGCTGACACGGCTTTTGAAGCAGGGGATGCTGAACTTGCCGTTGCGGCATTGCAGCGATCGGTGCGTCTGCACCCGGAGGATGAATCGGCATTACGAGCGCTGGCTGCGACCCTGGCGGAGCAGTTTCGTACTGCGGAAGCCATTGAGCTGTACTGGAAGGCACTGGATATCGCACCTTCGGCCGATGCGCGGGAAACGCTGCTGGCAACACTGACTCAACTGGCGATGCGTGCGGACCAGCTGGACGTATTGTTCGATCGGATTGAGCAGCGTGGACGACTGCTGCGGGATGAGGAACGCAGTCTGCGGGAGCTGGCGGTGGTCCAGCGAGAATCCGGAAGTTTCTCAGCTGCAGCGGCGACACTGGAGCGATTGCTTTCCGGAATGCCGGCAGAAACTGAACTGATTGAACAGCTGGTTGAGCTTAGTGTGCGTCGGCACGATCGAGTTGCCGGCGAAGGATGGTTACTGCAGTTATGGGAGCGGAGGCCACAGCTTTCCACGCTGCGACGGCTGTTACAGGCGTCAGCTTCTGGAAGCAAGCGGTTTTCAGCTGCGGAGCTGATTCAGCAGTTCGCGGAGCGATCCGGACAGCGCGATGATATTCATGCTGCGATTCAGCTTGCGGAGGAGTCAGGACTTTCGGAGGTGGCAGTTGAGCTTGGCCTGAGACAGTGTCGTGTTGATCGTAGTGACTGGTGGACTCGGGACCGGCTGCTGACGCTGGCTGACGCGTTCCCGGAGCGGGTGATTGTGAAGGATCTGGCCTTTGAGATTGTCCGCAGCGGGCTCAGTCTGACAACCAGCGCTGCTGGTGTCCCGACTGTGAGGGACGAGCCTGGAGTGCATCCGTCCGAGCTGCTCAAACGCTGGAAGCAGGATCTTCCGCTCCAGCCGCGGAACTTCGGTGACGCCTGTGCGCGAGCAATTGATGATCAGATTCGTCGTGCTGGAGTGACTGCGATTGCGGAGTTGCTGGCAGAGGCAGATGCCGTTTCGGCCATGACAGGTCCGTTGGTTACTGTCATGGTGCACTGGCGAAAAAATCCGCCGTTGCAGGAGGCTGCGGTCCGAGAGGCGCTTTCCCGGCAACTGGCGGGGCTGGACACGACTGAAGCTGTAGCGCTGCGGCTGGAATTGTTGGCGGATATTCTGCGGAGTGATGATCGACCGCAGGGGGCGGAGCATCGCCGTCAGCTGGAGCGTCTGCTTGCCGACCTGTATTTCCACTTGCTGCGACAGGATCCGCAGTGGCTCAGCGAGTTCTGCGAGTTTGATCCGCGGTTGCTGATCACGGAGGTGCGTACGGAATTGCAGCAGAGTGTGGCAGAGTTGGCCGGCTCACCGCAAATAACCCCCGAGCAGTTTGTGTCGTTGTTGCGGCTGGCAACGGCGATGTCATCTCCACAGATTCTGGAAGCACTGCTGCAGACGGAATTACTGCGGACATCCGACCCGGCGATCGCGCTGAAATTGCTGCATGCGGTCAGCGGCGAATCAGCAGCAGCGATCAGGCGGATCGTGATGACGAAGGAGACTGCGCTGCAGTTCATGGGGCAGGTGCTTGACTGTGTGGTGAATGCCGGGGAGCAGGTTTCCGTGACACTGCTGACCGTCGACAATCCACAGGCAATTCGATTTCGGCAGAAGGTTAGTGATTCCGGTCCGCTGGAACAACTGATCTCAGAATTGCTCACGCATCTGCAGGGGCTGAACACAGCTTCGGGAGATGTGCTGCTGCAGTCACTTGAGCAGGCTCAGCAGCATCAGGATGCGGGTATCAGAAAGCTGGTGCGGGCTGAGATACTGCGGCAACGGGGGGAGGAACTTCGGTTGCTGGAGGAACTGGCAGGATTGCGTGAGGTGCTACCTGAGAAGCAGTTGCTGGAACTGTGGATTGCGGACCGACTGGTGCTGGCGGAACTGCATCAACAGGCGTTGCAGATTCTGCAGCGTTCATCAGGAGCGGAACCGGAAGTTCAGATAGCGGTGCAGCAGCTTCTGCTTGAAACAAGTCTGCTGGCGGGGCAGCGGGATACTGCGGAAGCAGCGGCTTCGCGATTGATTGGACTGCCGCTTGACAACAATGGACTCAGCGGCCTTCTGCCGGTCCTCGATCGGGCCGGATTTGACAGTCTGACACAGTCACTGGAGGTCCGGCTGGGCCGTGGCACTGAGACTCGACTCTCAGTGCTGAATCGTCGCCTTGAGAGTCTGCAGAGGGCTGGAGAGCGGCAGCTGGCCGGAGAAGTAGCCTGGGAGATTCTGCGGTTATCGTCGGGGGGCAATTTGTTTTCCGGCTATCGGCCGAACGATGATCTGGATGACGGTGGTGAGCGGTACCAGTCGCTGCAGGTGCTCGGGGAACTGGGGCGTCTCACACTGCTGCGACAGCGTTATGAGGAGATGCTGGAGGAGTCACCGGATTCGGTGGAACTGCTGGAAGTGCCGAACGGCAAGAAGGGGGGCAGCCGTGAGCAAGCATGACCTGACCCACGCCCGGCACGACCCGGCGCATTGTCTGGCCCCCGGCCTGTTCCGCAGCCTCAAGCGAGGCGAGCGCAAGCGCGGCAAGCTGGACGTGGTGTATGACTACGGCGACGGCAAGCGCATCGAGTTCAGCGGCCCGGAGCCGCTGGGCGCTGATGACTTGCGCATCCTGCAAGGACTTGTGGCAATGGCTGGGCCGGGTGGCCTTGTGCTGTCACCTGAGCCGCAGACCGAGGCCGGGCAGCAACTCCGGCTGTTCCTTGAGCCGAAATGGGAAGCCTTCCAGCAGGATGCGATGGTGGTCAAGGGCAGCTATCGGGCACTTGCCCGCGAAATTGGCTACGCCAACCCCGACGACACTA
>JALRDR010000627.1 GCA_023262145.1 Planctomycetaceae bacterium
GCACTCCATCGCAACGAGCCTGCAGGTCTGTTCGACTGGTCAGACAGACTTTCGCAAGTGTCTGCAGCATCTGTTCACGCTGCTGCCGAACTTCTGCTTCCACCTGCTGCACCAGCGTGGCATCCCGCCGCTCCCCGCGACTCAGACGACTGCGAACCTGACGCGACAGCCAGTCTTCATCCGGATACTCCTGCAGCCAGCGATAGTGCAGCTGAACATTCTGCACCAGTTCATCTGCGGCCAGGACCACACCGTCAGCCATGATCCGCCCGTCATTGGCTGGCAATGTCTCCAGCTCCGTCGTTGTGACCTGCAAGGCCGCCAGATACACCTGCGGCAACCTCACCTGAATCCAGACAACTCGAATCAGCACAATCATGAATGCCGGGAGCAGAATCAGCGCAGGCAGAAGCACTTGCCAGCGATCGCTGCGCTGGCCCGATCGCTGCTCCTGAGATTCCACAGCCAGTGGAGAAATCAGCGAATTCCGCATCGCAGCCTACACCCCTCGTTGCAGCGGACGACGAATCCCCAGCTCTTCGGCCAGTTTGAGCAACAGTGAAATGACTGCACTGAACGGGATCGCAATCATCAGCAATCCAGCAGATCCCCGCACCATCGGCCCTGCAAACTGCAGCTGCAGCCAGTCCCCGCCAGTTTGTCGGCCCAGCTGATGCAGCAGTACCAGCACCAGAGTCAGCAGCGGAGCCTGCACGGGCTGCGGGATCATTCGTCGCGAACGCTCACGGTAAGTCACCGTCCGCTCCGTGACACCACCGCAGCAGACCATCAGAACCGGCAGTAACAGGCTCACCAGAGGCCAGACAGTCGGGCGGGCAATCCAGTCCACAAGCAGCATCAGGCCAACCAGTAAAAGGCGTCCGGCGGTCAGTCTCCAGAGCAGAATGCCGACGACCAGCGGATATAACAGACAACCATGTGGCAGAGCTGCTGGCAGGGCAATCTCCAGACCCATACTCAGCCACAACAACAGTAGTGGAGTCAGTAAAGCCAGCATCGCTTACCTCCCTGATCCGGTTGCTGACGTAACAAGTGATGCACTGGAATTATCCGCATCGGCATGCGTCAGCGCTTCCTCGGGAATCTTCAGTTCCCATTTCAGGACCCCCACCTGCAGCACCTCATCCGGCACAACAGCCGGACGGACCTCAATCTCCCACTGGCCCCCATCCGAAAACTCGGCCCGAATCACCTGGCCAAAGTACAACGATGGACCATTCAGCCCCTCAACGTCCGCGCCGACAACTTCGTCACCAACGGCAACAACTTCCGTGTGAGCAATCCCGGTCAGCCTGCATGTCTCCGCCCCGGTACCGGCAAGAATCCCTGCCGCTCCAAAATGGTATCCGCCGTCAATCCGGCGCAGCAGCCGCACCTGTGCTCGAAATCCCTCCGCGTGCACCGGCTGCACCAGACTGACCCACCGCGCAGCTCGCTCAATCCGCCCCACCACAGTCAGTCCATCCAGGACACGATCACCGACAGCAACATTCTGAGTGGTGCCGGAATCCAGAATCAGCCCGCTGCCTTCCAGAACCAGTTCCGAACGACGTAGTCCCGACGAGTAGCCAGCATCAAGAATCAGCTCCATCAGTGCTGCCGGCATTCCTGCACGCGAACTGATCACTCGCGCCGGCGTCAGCTGCAGCTGCAATAATGCAACATCCGCATCCAGCTCGGGATACAGACCTCGGCGCTGTCTCCATTGCTGCTGTGCCTGTCGCAGTCGAGCGTTTTCCACCATCAGTTGCCGGAGCAGCATCATGTCTGCTGCAGTGCCGGATTCCGCAGCGGTGACAGGTTGCGAGGATAATGATCCACGATGGAATGCAGCCCCGAACGTCTCCGGCAACAAACCCGCCAGCAGACGGCCCGGCAGCAGTACCTCATGAACCGCAGTGCGTACCGCTGCCAGCAGACTCAGACGGTCGGCAGCGCACGTGATCAGCGTCAGCAATGTCAACAGAATTGCGACGCCCCTGAGTTTCAGTTGAGCAGCTTCGGTTCGCATCACCGTTCCCCCACGCAGTCAGGCTGCTCGCAGTCCATCATCAAGTCCACTCTGCCAGCGTTCCAGATGATCCAGACAGATCATCGCGCCCTGCGTGACCGCCAGCCGAGGCGAATCAGCCAGACGTACTGGAATCCCCAGCTGCTGACTCAGAAATCGATCCAGTCCACGCAGTAACGAACCGCCACCCGTCAGCATCAGACCAGTGTCCGCCAGATCTGCAATCAGTTCCGGCTGACATCGCTCAATCGTCCGCCGAATTGCATCCACGATCTCATTCAGTGGATCCAGCAGTGCCGCGCGCACCTCCTCACTGGTGACGAGCGCGCGACGAGGATTGCCGCTGGCGGTATCCAGGCCACTGACTTCCCGGCTGAGCTCATCATCAAGTTGCGCAGCACTGCCGATCCCTATTCGCAACGCCT
>JALRDR010000644.1 GCA_023262145.1 Planctomycetaceae bacterium
GGGGCCTCGGGGCTCAGCTGCGCAACAGCCAGAAAAACATCTGGCATTGGCGTGACTGGATCATCGAATCGCTCAATGAAGACCTGCCCTATGATGAGATGGTACGGCTCATGCTGGCTGCCGATGAACTGCATCCCAATGATCTGTCACGACTTCGTGCCACGGGCTATCTGGCACGCAATTACTGGCTCTTCAACCGTCCGCAATGGATGGAGGAAACTGTCGAACACGTCAGCAAGGGCTTCCTCGGGCTGACCATGAACTGTGCCCGCTGCCACGACCATAAATTCGATCCGCTGGAACAGGCTGACTACTATCGCCTGCGTGCATTCTTTGAACCTTATCACGTCCGCGTTGACATGGTGCCCGGCGAAACTGATCTGGCCGTGAATGGAATTCCCCGCGTTTTCGATGGCCTGCCGGAAGAGCCCACGTGGCTGTATATCCGGGGCGACGAACGTAATCCGGATCAGTCCCGCGTAATTACTCCAGCGGTTCCCGCTGTACTCAGCCCGCAGCCGATCCCGATTATACCGGTTCCGCTGCCGGCCGATGCATGGCAGCCTGAACGCCGGTCCTGGGTCATCGACAATCACCTTACTGCAGCGGCAGCGGCCGTACAAAAAGCTGAGTTTGCTCAGGAGCAGGCGGTCGCCGCCCATGACGCCGCAATTCAGGCTCGCGACAGTTTTGAACCCACGGCAAAACCACAGCCGGGAAAGCTCCTGTTCGCGGACCAGTTTACGGCACTCGATGACCAGCGCTGGCAACTGCTGGGCGGCGACTGGTCGCTCACTCCCGGTGTGTTAGCGCAGCGACTGGACGGCAAGTCACGTTCGGCGTTGCGCTATCGCGGCGACGTGCCTGACAATTTTGATGTCACCGCGCGGTTCACTATTCGCGGTGGCAGTCAGTACCGCAGCGTTGGTCTGGCGTTTGACACTGTGCTGCGCGAGTCATCGCCGGGGGAACCTGAGGGACTGAGCGAACAGAATGTCTACGTGAGTGCTCAGGACAACGGACCCAAGATTCATGCCGCCCACCACGAAGGCGGGCGCTGGGTGTATCCCACCGGAGCAGCGGTTCGCGGTCTGCCCATCGCTCTTAATCACACTTACACGCTGCAGCTGCAGGTCCGCGGACAACTCATCAATGCCACGCTCGATGGCATCCCGGTGCTCGCCTTCGATTCGCCGCTGCCGCGCCGCAGGGGACTGCTGCAGCTGACAGTCTTCGATGCCCTGGTGGATCTGCACGAATTCGTACTGCGAGAATTGCCGGCGGATCTCCTGCTCATCCCGGCGACGACTGATCCCGCGGCTTCTGCTCCTTCGCGAGAGCGACTGGAAGCGGCCGTGCAACAGGCGGAACTTTCATTGAACGTGGCCGCTGCCACTCTGGAAGCGGCTCAGGCAGAACTTCACAGCGTCACCGCGCGAGCTGCCGCGGTCCGGGAAATGTCGGCCGCTGCCGCCCCCACTTCCGCGACGGAATCTGCCCTGCGAGTGGCTGCCATTCATGCGGAACGCCGGCTGACGGTTGCTGCGGCTCAACGGGCGCTGGCGGTGGCAAAGCAGCAGCAGGCGACAGATGCAGGGAAACCTGACGACGCCGCGAAAGCGGTGCAGGCCGCAGAGCAGACACTGGAAAAAACGCTCGTGGCTCTGGACGGCGATGTGAAACCGGAGGATACGTTCACTCCCTTCACCGGTGCCTTGTGGACGCCAACACGATTCTTCAATTCCGGCAAGGACGATCCGGAAGTGACGTTTCAGGCGATCAGTACAGGTCGTCGTTCGGCGCTGGCGAAATGGATCACTGACCGCAGCAAT
>JALRDR010000652.1 GCA_023262145.1 Planctomycetaceae bacterium
GTTGTCTCGTGGAAATACGCAGCAAACGGTGATCTGCTGTACGAACCGACAGCAGCAGCAGAGCAGCCGGCATTCTGTCCTGTTCAAGAAGAGTTCTGCTCAGAAACAGACTTCTGACAGCAGCAGCAGCAGCAGCAGCAGCAGCCCGACCGGGGTTCCACCGGTCGGGTTTTTTATTGGTCCCCCTCAGCAGCAGCAGCATCGAATTCAGTTCCATTCGATGGCAGCGCGACGTACAGGTGCTGAACCTGCTGTTTGCCCGCTTCGTTCTGTTCGTCTGCGATCCGGGATCGCTGGATTTCGAGCAGTTCGATTTTGATAACCGTTTCAGCAGCGGCGATATGGTTTCGGACAGACTCTTCGTTATCGTCCAGAATGTCTCCCAGTCGTTCGAGGATCTTCTGCCTCAGTCGTGGGTTCACATTCCACCCGCCGCCCTTGCGGATGATTTCCAGTTCCTCACGCGTTGTCATTCCGTTCATCGTCGATCTGCCTCAAGATCTCAATTACATCATCTACGCTGGTAACGACTTCAGAAGTCCCACCATTCTGTCTGATCTTCGTCTGCTGGTGAATCTGAATTGGGGTTGGCTTGTTCCCGGGGAGTTTCACCTCCATCGCCATGAAGTGTCCGCGATGGCAGCAGATGATGTCCGGAACTCCTGTCGTGGTCTTCGGACCGGCGTGGAATTTCACTGTCCAGATCCCACGGGACTTCAGAAGTTTGATGATTTTCGCCTGCAGTTGGGATTCTTTCATCGAGATATTCTTGGCTGCGATCGTAGGTTGAGAAGTTCAGTGGTGCCGGCCAGAAGACGGGTTTGCCGCGGTAGGTATCTGCTGCATCCACGACGAGTCTGAAGTGTTTCGCTGCTCTGGTGACGGCCACGTATCTCAGGCAGCGTTCCTCATGCGGATCTGATTTGGCGGATGCCTCCGTTGAAAGCGCCATGCAGTAGACGATGTCTGCTTCCATGCCTTTGACAGAGTGTGCTGTCCCGATTCTGACTGACGGGTTCCGGACATTTGCAATTCCCCATTGTTCGATAGCGTTATCGATCAGGAGGAACATATCTGTTTTCCAGAGATCTTCGTCAAGAATCTGGAAGAACATGGGTTCGGCGCCGAGTTCGTGCAGTTGGTTGTAGTGGATACCGAGATCTTGTGAGCATGCCAGTTTATCCCATTTGGATTTGGTTCCACGTGAGAATACAGGTTCGGACCGGAATTTGGCGGGGAGTTGTTTGGTGATTCGTCTCCAGTCTTGTTCGGAGATTGGTTTTCGTTGTTTCAAGTCCCGCATGGTCAGCACATAGGCAATTTTCTGTGGGCAGTCCCATTTGGAGGAGTGTTTCTCTGAGACTGATGTCCAGGGGATGCCGATGCTGTTGAGGATTTTGATTGGTTTATCCAGGGAGTACCAGGTTCTGCCGAGGATCATGACGGACCTGCCGGCGAGATCATGAGCCCGTTTGGTGAATTGTTCCCATTGCAGCAGCGCCACAGAACCGGACTCCGTTTCGCTGAACGGTTGTCTACTGAAATACCGTGGATCTTCGCTCAGGATTTGCTCTCCCCACTCCACGACCTCCGGAGGATTCCTCCATGACCTCGCCAGAACGCCGAGAGTGCCCCTAGAACGGGCGATCTCCTGTCTCCGCAAGAGTTCGGTCGGATCGGCACCGATAAAGCCGTACACGGCCTGATATGGGTCTCCTAGCAGATATCGTTCGTCGGCATTGGCTGTCAGTCGTTCGATAGCGAGCCAAAGGAGCTGCGAGCAGTCCTGGGCTTCGTCGACGAGCCACACTTTCACATCGTCAGGTGCATCCCCCATCGGGGTGTCGATTTCGGCGAACCCTGTGGAGAAGTCCACGCCGGCAAATTTGGCGACCATATCGGTGAAGTCGTACTTACCGAAGAGTGACTTCTGTCGTTCATACTGAACAGCCGTATCGCGTTTTTCTCCATAATCATCCCCGGAGACGATCAAACGCCCGCAATTAGGGCAGGATGCCTCCGCTCGCACCCTCGCAGTCGATTCGCACTCTACCGAGGGGGGGGGTGCGAGCCCCAACTCCTTACTATATATAGGGGTTACAGAAAAGTTCGCAGTCTCGCAGTCGATTTGGGCCGTCAACGTATCAGTAGAGAAAAAAGTTTTTGCCCTATATGTGTATAAGAAGGCCGTTTTTTGGACCTGAAATCGGCAAAATTGGCAGTGTTTTTCCACGTTTCGCATGGGCGCACCCCCCCCGCGAATTGGGTGCGAATCGACCGCGAATCGAGTGCGAGCCCGCGACCTATTTACGAGGTCTGCACAACTTAGGCAATCTGACTCTACCCATAGCGGGTAAATTCTTTGTCTGTCGATTGCCCATTTATCGAGCACCGACTTTAGTCGTTGCCCGAATGTGCCGGCGTCATCATTTGGCGTGACGCCGAAATGCTCTTGGAAGAATTCTTTGCCTGACTTGGTCTCCGGATCGATGACATCGCCGGAGCGTACCTGCAGCGCTCTTGCAGCAGCAGCATGGACTGTACGAAACCATCCATCGTTTCGCAAGCGATCTTCCGATTCGCCGGTGATTCTGGCTGCTCTGCTGACAGCTTCTGCGCAGGCAGCCCGGGAGAAGGACAGGAAACCGATTTGGTCCCATCTGAGACCTTCGTGGAGTTTCTGTTCAAGGAGTCCCATTGCGTGTGCCGTTTTTCCTGCTCCGGCCACGCCGATAACGACGTTCCATTCATTCATGGTGTTCATTTCCTGATCACGACGGTGAACCCATTCCCGACTTTATCATCGGGATCTTGCACCTGTGTGACATTCCATTTCATTTGTAAGCAGAGTGCGAGGAACTGAACTGGCGTCCAGAACGACCAGTGTGAGAATGCTTCGTGGCCGCTGATCTCTGGTCTGTTGTCGCTGTTGTGCCGCTGGATCAGTTCTTCCGCGGTTGTTTCCTGTTCATCTCGATCGAATATTCGATCTTTGTGTGGGATGATCATGAAGACGAGCCCACCGTCCTTTGTGACTCTGAGCCATTCCTTGATCGCGGCGATGGGATCGTAGAAGTGTTCGATGACATGTGAGGAGATAACGAAGTCGAGCTGGTTATCCTCGAAGGGGAGTTGATCCCCGGGGGCGACGATATCGACGTGGAGTGCGGTCCCGCAGTGTTCGATTTCGAGTTGTTTGAAGACAGT
>JALRDR010000668.1 GCA_023262145.1 Planctomycetaceae bacterium
GCATGAGCGGACGCGAGTCCCGTGAAAATATGGTCTCAGCCGCCGCTGGCCACATCAGCACCAGCAGCAGTGGCAGTACGACGAAGAATTGCCAGGCCTGCAATCCATGCCTGCGCGCTCCCAGAGTACTCACTGCGGGAGTCAGCAACAGGACAGCGGCACCGTAGTGCAGTACCGACTGTGCTGCCGGTGAAAACACAACGGCACAGGCTTCAGCCAACGCCAGCAGACAAAGATACGAAAGCGAACCCAGCCACCAGAAAAATGCCCAGCGGACAGACAGTCCTGTAAACATCGATCGCAGACGCAGCAGACGCTGCAATGCGATCAGCGCTGCCAGGGCAGTAAGAATTCCAGCAAGGGAGGACATTCAGATAGCCGTTGCGAAAAAGCTCAGGAAGCAAAGCTGCAGCCATGTTGTAGAGGGCTGGCTGTTGAGGTGAAAGGAATGTGAGGACTTTTCCGAACAGGAAAACTGCCGATTTGTACTTTCGCTCCCGCAGTCTGATGTTTGCGCAGTCAGCATGGTATTCCGGAGGGATAATTCACATGATCAGGCCAGCCTTGCTCTCTCCCTCACCGGATCGCAGCCCCGGCCCCTGACGTTTACGTTGAAATTGAACTCGTCGGACTTCTGCCGGCAACAGCGACAGATTGCAGCTGACAACTCCCGCTGGTCCCCTGCCCATACCAGGTTTGTTCCATGGAACGCAAAGCATCCACTTCTCGCTCCACCGCTGAAACACAGATTACACTCAGCCTCAACCTTGACGGATCCGGGCAGAATGAAATCGCCACCGGGGTTGGCTTCTTCGACCACATGCTGACGCTGTTTGCTCGTCATTCGCTGATCGATCTTGAGGTCAGTGCGCAGGGCGATCTGCACGTTGACGACCACCATACCGTCGAGGATGTGGGGATCTGCCTGGGACGATGTCTCGCCGAAGCGCTGGCAGATCGCAGGGGCATCCACCGCTACGGTCACTTCACGCTTCCAATGGAGGAAACTCTGGTCACCAGTGCAGTTGACCTCAGCGGGCGTGTGGCTTTCGCGTGGGATGTGAGTTTCCCGGGGCAGAAGATCGGAACGTTTGATACAGAACTTGTCCGCGAATTCTGGACCGCTGTCGCATCCAATGGACAGATGAATCTGCACTGCCTGCTGCATTACGGAGTCAATAACCACCACATCTCCGAGGCCGTCTTCAAATCACTTGCACGCAGTATTCGCAAGGCCTGTGAGATTGACCCCAGGCAACCGGGAATCCCCAGTTCCAAGGGAACACTTACCGGCTGATTCGGGCCCCTCCGGCAACTCCTGCTGCCGTTTCCTGCCCGTTCGATTTGCTGATTTCCGCCTGCCGCTACAATGGGGACACGGGCGGACCGCAACTGCTGACTCCGCCGCACCCCTGAACTACAGAAGGCGGAACCATGCGAATCCTGTTGCTGTTGCTGACATCAGTTCTGGTTGCCTCCACTGCTCCCGCTGACGAGGGCATGTGGCTGTTCAATGACTTGCCGCTTGAGCTGTTGCAGCGGCGTCACGGGTTTGAGCCGGACGCACGCTGGGCGGAACACCTGATGCGTGCCAGCGTGCGCTTCAATTCAGGCGGCTCCGGCTCCTTCATCTCGTCATCCGGGCTGGTGCTGACCAATCACCACGTTGGAGCAGACACCCTGCATAAGCTGTCGACAGCAGATCGAAATCTGATGCAGGACGGTTTCCTGGCGGTGACTGCTGACGCAGAACTTAAAGCCCCCGATCTGGAACTCAGCCAGCTCATTTCAATCCGCGATGTGACTGCCGAAGTGCAGGCTGCAGTCGGTGCAGAGACTTCAGCGGGTGCCGCAGCAACAGCGCGACGAGCTGTCATGGCTCGACTTGAAAAATCAGCCACCGAACCGGGACGCCTGCGAGGTCAGGTGGTGACACTCTACGGCGGAGCTCGTTATCACCTTTATCAGTACCGTCTGTATACCGACGTCCGCCTTGTCTGGGCACCAGAGACCGCGATCGCCTTCTTCGGGGGCGATGCGGATAACTTTGAGTATCCCCGCTACTGCCTCGACGCCTGTATTTTTCGCGTCTGGGAAGCTGGTCAGCCGGCTTCTACACCCGACTTCCTGCGCTGGTCAGCCGACGGCCCGCAGGAAAACGATGTTGTCTTCGTCTCCGGGAATCCGGCACGCACCAGCCGCATTCAGACCGTCGCTGCTCTGAAACACCAGCGGGACCATGTCCTGCCGGCAACTCTTGATCGACTGCGTCGTTATGAAATTCTGCTGCAGCAGTACAGTCTGCGCGGAACAGAAGCAGCACGTCGGGCAAGGGATGATCTCTTCTCCATCCAGAACTCCCGCAAAGCCCGACTGGGCATGCTGGCCGGACTCCAGGACCCTCGTGTCATGCAGATCAAGACGGCAGCAGAGCAGGAGTTACTGCAGGCGATCCGCCAGAATTCTGAACTGCAGCAGCTTGCCGGAGCATGGGACCGAGTTGCCGCCACCGCCGCTCAAAGTGCCGAACAGTCGCCCGGAATTCCCTCTATCCGCTCCACGCTGCTGCGATTTGCACTGCAGCTGCGGCAACTGGCCGAAGAAGATCAGCTGCCTGATGAAGAACGCCTGCCCGAATTCTCAGACGCCTCCCGCGCTTCACTGGAACAACAGTTGTTTTCCGACGCTCCAGTGTACGCCGATCTCGAACAGGTGCTGCTCGCCGAATGGATCTCTGAATTACTGGAAACGCGAGGAGCAGACGATCCGCTCTGCACAGAGATCCTTGCTGGTCTGTCCGGTGCTGAACGTGCTGCAGCCGCAATCAGCAACTCTCAGCTCTCCGATCCCGCTGTACGCAGGAAACTTGCCACCGCCGGACTGCAGGCCATCCGCCAGTCTGCGGACCCACTGCTGCAGATCGCCGCACTGATCAATCCGGAGGTTCGCAGCGACCGTGAAGCGGCGGATGCACTCGCTGAACAGGACCGGCAGGCCTACGCCTCCATCGCTGAAGCGGGATTTGCTGTTCGCGGTACATCCGTCTATCCCGATGCCACCTTTACACTTCGTCTCTCCTTCGGCCCAGTGTCCGGATATGAACAGAACGGAAGGGCAATCCCCGCATGGACAACCATCGGCGAAGCGTGGGAACATCAGCAGCAGCACGCCGGACAGACGGACTACGCCCTCCCCGCCTCATGGGAGCAGGCACACGCAAAACTGAATCTGCAGACACCATTCAACTTCGTCTGCACGGCCGACATCATTGGAGGAAACTCCGGCAGCCCCGTTGTGAACCGCGAAGGAGAACTTGTGGGCCTGATTTTTGACGGCAATATCCAGTCTCTGCCCGGCAACTACATCTATACCGACCGTCAGGCACGGGCGGTCAGCGTTCATTCCAGTGCAATTCGGGAGGCTTTGCGCGTGGTGTACAGGGCAAATCGCATTGTCGAGGAACTTGGACGCTGAAATCTCACAGACTGTGCAGCCGCGCAACAGGGATCCTTGTGGACCGCGATCCCTGTTCGCCATAGAATTTCAGGGATTACGTCTGCGGGATTCACGGCAGCCGGCTGGGCACTGCAGTCCCGCCAGCACGTCAGCGTCCCGCAGACCCGGCCGTCAGGACACCAACTGTCGGTCACAACCAGACAGAAACTGATCGCCTTCTGCGAACCAGTCTGATCGTTCGGATTTGCAGACCATCTTCAAAGCCAGTGAATGCTGCGGGAAACATGGGGAACATGATGTCTGGCCACGGCTCAGGGACAACAGGGGTGATCTGCTGCCTCATGACAGTTTTTTCATTGGCGGCAGGCGCTGACGAAACTGACGTGCCGCCCCCCGCCCGCGTCAGCTTTGTCAATGATGTGATGCCGGTCCTGACCAGATTCGGCTGCAACGCCGGCTCCTGCCATGCTCGTGCTGGCGGCGGTCAAAACGGTTTTGAACTGTCCCTGCTGGGATTCGAGCCTCGTGAGGATCATGACCATCTGGTACGCGAGGGACGTGGCCGAAGACTGTTCCCGGCAGCCCCCGAACGCAGTCTGCTGGTTCAGAAAGCAACCGGAATGACGCCTCATGGCGGAGGTCGAAGACTGCCGCCGAATTCCCAGGCCGCGGCGACCCTGACTGAGTGGATTCGGGATGGAGCTGTGTGGGACGGCGATACGGCAGCCCCTGTTTCCGAATTGCGTGTCAGTCCTGAAGCAGCCGTGATGCAGCCCAACGAAACAACGCAACTGCAGATCACAGCAGTCTACGCCGACGGCGCCACCAGAAACGTCACCAGCATGGCGTTGTTCGAATCCAATGATACGGCCATGGCTGAAGTCACAGAATCCGGCCTGGTCTCAGCACATGCACTTCCCGGCCGCGTTTCAGTGATGGTGCGCTACCAGGGTCTGGTCACTGTTTTCGCTGCTGCCATCCCGCAGGGTGCCGAGGTGAAGCAGCTTCCCCCCGCAAACACCATCCTCGATGAACTCGCCTTTGCCAATCTGCAGGAACTGGGGATTCCCGCATCGCCAATCGTCAGTGACGCAACGTTTCTGCGTCGCGTCTCACTGGATATCACCGGACGCCTGCCAGAACCGGAGCGTGCCCGCAGATTCCTCAGCAGTACTGATCCGGATCGTCGCAGTCGGCTGGTTGACGAGCTGCTCGCCAGTCCTGAGTACGCTGATTTCTTTGCCGGCAAGTGGACTGCGCTGCTGAAAAATCGTCGCGATGATACGGGCGACCTGATGGCAAACTATGCCTTTCACGCGTGGGTCCGTGACAGCCTGCTCACCAACAAGCCCTGGGACCAGTTCGTTCGTGAATTGCTGGCAGCAACCGGCACCATCCTCAGCAATCCTCCCGTCGCATGGTACAAACGCGTCAAGGAGGCCAAAGATCAGCAGGAAGACGTCGCTCAGCTGTTCCTCGGAGTCCGCATGCAGTGTGCCCAGTGTCATCATCACCCTTTTGAAAAATGGAGTCAGGACGACTACTACGGGCTGACGGCGTTCTTCTCCCGTGTGGGCAGAAAACCGACGGCGACGCGAGGTGAGGACATGATCTTCCACAATCGGGGCATCGCAGAGTCGGTCAACATCCGCACAGGTCAGCCCGTCAGGCCAGCAGCGCTTGGTACCAGCATGCCGGAAATTGCCGCCAGTGAGGATCCTCG
>JALRDR010000702.1 GCA_023262145.1 Planctomycetaceae bacterium
TGGCCTGGGCCTTGCGATGTGGAGTGAAGTCGACAGGAGGTGTTGTGAGTTCTGCCATCAGGCTGGCAAGAGAATCGGCGTCCACCGAGGTGTCAGGATTGTCGGCAGCAGCAGCAAGACCTCCGAAGAATCCCTGCCAGAGGCCGCCGCCGCTGTCTTCCAGATAGCGGAATCCTTCTCGGCGTGCTTCCTTGAGTTCTTCTTCCAGTGCCTGAGCTCTGCGGGCGACAATGTCCAGACCTTCTTCGCGTGATACTTCATTCAGACTGACGAGCGAATCAAGGAAACTGTTGAATACGGTGTCGCGGGAGCGAATCACCTGATACATGGTTGGCTGAGTAAACGCCGGCTCATCACTTTCGTTGTGTCCTCGTCGGCGAAAGCAATACATGTCGATGACAACGTCACGCTGAAACCGCTGGCGAAAGTCCATGGCCAGGTGGATTACCTGAGCGACCGCTTCCGGGTCTTCACCGTTCACATGGAAGATCGGGACCTGCAGCATGCGAGCCACATCGGTGGCATAGGCACAGGATCGCCCTTCCGAAGGTGAGGTCGTGAAACCAATCTGGTTGTTTACGATGATGTGCAGCGTGCCCCCGGTCTGGTAGCCCGGCAGTTCACTCAGGTTGAGTGTTTCCTGGACAACACCTTCGCCTGCAAAAGCTGCGTCTCCGTGGATCAGAATGCAGCAGGTCTTCTGGCGTTCGTAGTCTCCGGAACGATCCTGCTTGGCACGCAGACGTCCGAGTGCCACCGGATTGACGAATTCGAGGTGGCTGGGGTTGAAGCAGAGTGTGAGATGCACGTTCTGCCCTGAGGATGTCATTCGATCAGAACTGTGGCCAAGATGGTACTTGACGTCTCCGCGGCCCATTTTCAGCTCAGGGTCGACGTCATCAAATTCGCGGAAGATCTTGGAGGGATTCTTCCCCATGATGTTCGACAGCACATTCAGCCGACCACGGTGTGCCATTCCCAGCACCATCAGTTCAATTCCCTGGCTGCCGGCATGCTCAATGGCAATGTCCAGCAGTGGAATCAGACTTTCGGCACCCTCCAGTGAGAAGCTTTTTGCGCCGACGTATTTTTTCTGTACGAATTCTTCGAAGACGACCGCATCGCTGAGCCGTTCGAGGATCCGTAATTGTTCGGCCCGCGACAGACGCAGCCGATTGGCAGTCTTTTCCATGCGGGTCTCGAGCCACTTGCGGACCTGCAGGCTGTCAATGTGCATGTACTGCACGCCTATCGAACGGCAGTAGGTGGTTTGCAGCCAGTCGACCATTTCCCGAAGCGTACGTACGTCTGGCCCACCTGACCATTCAGTGGAGAACTCCCGGTCCATGTGCTCTTCGTTGAAGCCGTAGAATCCCGGGTCCAGTTCAGCCGGGCGCGGCCGCTCTGCATTCAACGGATCGATAGCCGCGACGACATGCCCACGAATGCGATAGCTGCGAATCAGCTGTTCCAGACGCTCCTGGAGCAATGCGGCATTAGCGGCGTTTGCGGAATCGCCTGCTGTCTCGCGAGCCGGCGAAACGAGCCGGCGAAAAATACTCTGTGACTGAAACGGGGTCCGCATTGCTTCCGGAGTCAAGCCGGAGTCAACCACCCGCAGCTCGTCGAAATAATGCCTCCAGTCCGGCGACACAGACGCTCGGTCCTGCAGGTAGCATTCGAGTTGCGCTTCAGCAAACTCTAGATTATCGGTCGCAAATCCCGTCTCAGTTTCTCCGATCATGCCAGCGGCATGGCCTATCGGAACAGACTCGTCAGAATCATCTGAGTCAAGGAATTGAGGAGCAGAAGCAGGACGCGACAAGGGGTTGGACATGATCTGTGCCCGGCGGCATGAAAAATCGCACTGGACAGGCCAGACTGGCTGTTACAACCACAGCCTGTCTGACCGTAATTTTGGGTCTTCAACAGTAACTCACATTGCAGCTTTTACTGACTTCGACTGCAACAGATTGATCTCGCCATCCTCTCAGTTTTCAGAAGCTGAATTCTGTAGCGAGAGACAGAGGTTGCTGCATAATAAGCAGGAAAGTTCCCGTTGAGCAGTGCCAACGGCAGTTTCTGCCGCTGGATTCCGGATTCTGCTATGCTCCTTTCGGCGTCTGCCACGCTTGTTCTCCCCCCCCCGGAAACGACTCCTGTCGCACTCGAATCCAGCGGATCTGATCACCATGACACAACCAGTAAGAATTGGAATCCTCACCGTCTCCGATCGGGCTCATCAGGGGGTTTATCAGGATCGCGGTGGCCCCGCTGTCGTGGAGTACCTGAACGAAGTACTGCTCAACAAATGGGAAGCCATTGCTCAAATTGTGCCTGACGAACAGGAGCTGATCGCTGCGGCACTGCAGCAGCTGGCCGATGAACAAAAGTGTGCACTGGTGGTGACCACCGGAGGGACCGGACCAGCACTGCGTGATGTCACTCCGGAAGCAACAGAATCCGTCTGCCAGAAAATGATGCCGGGTTTCGGAGAACTCATGCGGGCAGTCTCGCTGCAGGTCGTTCCAACCGCAATCCTGAGTCGTCAGACCGCTGGAATTCGCGGCCAGTCTCTGATTATCAATCTTCCCGGACAGCCGAAAGCGGTAAGAGAATGTATGGATGCGGTGATGCCTGCAATTCCATACTGCATTGACCTGCTGGATGGACCACGACTGGAAACAGATCCCGAACGCTGCGCTGCTTTTCGCCCCCGAAAGTCATGATTTCCGCAGCTGCAGCCCACGTTTTCCAACCACCCAAAAAAAACTCCGCAGCCGTTGCCGGAGCGGAGTTCATGGTGCCCTGGAAATCTGCAGCAAGGTCATTCAAATTCACTGATCAGGCGTTCAATCAGAAATCCGCTGCCAATCCCGATCGCTGTGTTGGTGGCTGCTGTACCGAAACCGGCTTCCCCGACAGAGGCTCCTCCGGAGGTACCGCCCAGCGTGCCTGATCCCAGAGCCATGTTGCCCGCAGGATTGTTGGCAGGAGTATCCATGGATTCAGCTTCGCCGCCGGGCGCAATGGCTGTGGATGCTCTGAGAAAGGTTGCCAGGTTGCCGGAATTCAGGTTGGCTGCCGTGATCGGAGCAATCGCGATTGTGTCCAGCACTGCCAGATCCATACGAACCGGAACTGCATCTCCCCGACCTTCAATCTGAACATTCTCTCGTGGAGGCAATACCTCAAGTCCAATTCCAAAGACTCCGTCACGACCAGAACCGACCCAGCCATAGATTCCCGGCTCCAGTCCGGGAACAGAAAACGCCCCATTGGGAGCGACGCGTGCCGAACCTGCTTCCACACCGTCCTTGAGGAAATAGACACGCATGCTGAGCACTTCGCGGTAGCGACCGGTGCGTTCATCCAGCAGGTTGACCTGACCATACACTCGCCCGTCTTCGGCGATTCGGGCACTGTGGTAATTCACGGACGTGGAGTCCTCACCAGCACCCAGACTGAATTCAAGGTCATCCGGCAGTAACGGGCGATTGAATCGCAGGTCTCTGGTACCGATCCCTGAGTAGATGATCGCTCGGGCAAGCTCATATTCGGACGCTGGGACAGAAGTCGTGTCCAGAACAATTTCCTTACCGCCGGGGTTTTCAGGAGTTGGTTCAACTAACCGAGCACCGTACACCACCAGGCCGGCTGGTCCTGTGGCAATAATACCCGCGATGACAATCCCGTTCTCGTCCGTTTCCACGCCGGTAAAACGGAAACGCCCCGTATTGTCAGTTGCGGATTCGCCAAGAAGTTCTCCCTGGGACAGAAGCTGCACATTCATTCCCGGTGCTGGCTGCAGCCCGGTGGCGGTGATCGAATAGATGCGGCCGTTGAAGCCTCGTGCTTCATCCAGCACGATATCATGCAGTCGATCAGAGAGTACTTCTTCAGGAGGCAGCAGTCGGATCCGAGACGGCGGAGGCTGGATGCGACTGCCTGCATCGGTGAGGCCAGGATTCACCAGGCTTGCACGGGGCGAAACGAATGCAGTTCGCTTCAGGCCTGAACCCCTGCCAGCCTCCTCAGGCTGCCGCACTTCCGCGCGGGGCGGATCAGAGTCACCAGAGTCAAACACATCCTGTGCTTTCACGCCGGAGAAGATCGCTGCAACAACAGCGATGACCAATGTGATCAATGGATTGCGTTTCATGGTTCAAGTCCTGCGGAATCCGACGAATTCCCGGTGACCTGAGCCGATTCAGTGGGTCTCTCAGTTGCATTGGCCAACGCCGCCACCAAACTACCGCATGGGTAA
>JALRDR010000926.1 GCA_023262145.1 Planctomycetaceae bacterium
GATGCGTGCTGGCACCTGTGTGGTTTACAGTCGGCTGGTTGAGGGACGATTTCCGCGTTACCGCGATGTGATTCCCGCATCCGGGGCTGTGAATGTGGCATTGCCGGTCGGTCAGTTTCTGTCGGCCGTCCGGCAGGCGCAGATTGTCACTGACGAGGAAAGTCGAGGCGTGGACTTTCAGTTCGAAAACGGCCAGCTTTCTCTCAGCAGCGAGGCCAGTACGGTGGGTGATTCCCGTATTGATCTGCCTCTTGAGTACACTCACGATCCGCTGGTGATTACCTTCGATCCACGATACGTGGCGGAGTTTCTGAAGGTGCTCCCGGCGGAGCAGGTCGTGGATCTGCAATTGACGGATGCAGATACTGCTGCTGTGTTCCGCGTCGATGATTCCTATACGTATGTGGTCATGCCATTGACTCAGAATCGCTGATCGTGTTCTGCCGGACTCGGTCTGAAAGGGCTGAAGTTCGCAGAGACCCTCCTGATGATCGTGCAAAGGGAATTGCGATCGTGGCAGCAAGTGATGAATCCTCACTGCGGACTCCCGGGCAGGTTGGCAATGCGGTGTTTCGGCTCATTCGCGAAAAGGGGCTGATGAACCGTGCCGCCACCAGTTCGCTGAATGTGCAGTGGGCTGAAATCGTGGGGCCGACTCTGGCTCGTCGCAGTCATGCAAAGCGTATCCGCAACGGTGTTGTGGAGGTGTTTGTCAGCAACTCTGCTGTACTGGAAGAACTTCGCGGGTTCCTGCATGAGCAGGTACTGGAACAATTGCAGTCACGGCTGCCGGATTCAGGGATACGCAGTATTCGGTATGTCCGCCAGCGTTGAAGAAAGCCCGCGTTTGCCGGGGGTGGAACAAGGCGTGATGCGTGCGGCCGGATGTCAGCGCAGATCAGACTTTTTTGGAATGAGTCGTGGCTGTTGAAGCAACGGCACATTCCGTCGAAGTTGAGAGCAACAAGTTGAGAGCAACGGGATTGATTTGGTCAGACTGAGGAAAGCGATTCGGGCGTCCGGGGCTGTATTGAATGCAGGCTCGGTCGATGTGTTTCGGGATGAAGCACAACTCAGGATTCATCGTGAATTCACTTCGACTTCAAATTCCTCAGCGGTTAGCAGGAAAGCACAAGCGTGTCAGAGACGACTTCAGGACAACCCAGCGACGATTCTGCAGGATCCAGTTATGGTGCGGATGCCATTCAGCACCTGAAGGGTGTTGAGGGGATCAGAACCAGACCTGCAATGTACATCGGCGATACCGGTGCTCCCGGGCTGCATCACCTTGTTTACGAGGTCGTTGATAACAGCATTGACGAGGCGGTGAATGGATTTGCCAGCGAGATTGAGGTACGGATCAACGTCGATGAGAGCGTATCCATACGCGACAACGGTCGCGGTATTCCGGTGGATTTCTTGAAGAAAGACGGCCGCACCGCACTGGAAGTTGTGCTCACCGAGATTCATGCCGGCGGTAAATTCAATCGCGAGAGTGGATATCGAGTGGGCACCGGTGGACTGCACGGGGTGGGCATCACGGCCGTCAACGCGTTGAGTTCATGGCTGCAGGCTGAAGTTCGCCGTAACGGGTCTGTCTACATGATGGACTTTGAGCAGGGCCGCGCGACATCGGCCTTGCGTGAACTGGGGCGTTCTGAAACCACCGGAACCATGCTCACCTTTCTGCCGGACCCGACAATTTTTTCTGAGACGAAGTACTCCTTCGATACGCTCACACGGCGTCTGCGCGAACTCGCCTTCCTGACACCGGGCATTCGCATCACGATCATTGACGAACGTAATCAGCAGTCAGAGAAGTTTCATTTCGAAGACGGGCTGGTGGAGTTCGTAAGGCATCTGAATCGCACCCAGAATACGCTCACTTCGGATGTCTTTCGCTGTGTGGGTGAAGAAGAAAGTGTCGTTGTCGAAGTTGCCATGCAGTACAACGATGGCTACACCGAAAACGTGCTCACATTCGCCAACAATATTTTCAACACGGACGGGGGGACTCATCTGAGTGGATTCCGAGCGGCAATGACGCGAACCATGAACAACTATGCGAAAGCACAGAATCTGTTCAAGGATGTGTCTCCGGTCGGTGATGACTTTCGAGAAGGCCTGACCGCGGTTATTTCCGTGCGAGTCCCTGATCCAAAATTTACTTCTCAGAACAAAGTCAAACTGACCAATGCTGAAGTCGAAAGTGCGGTTCAGACTGTACTCGGGGCTGGGTTCGGTCAGTATCTGGAGGAGAATCCTGCAGTTGCGAAGAAACTGGTTGCCAAGGCAATCATGGCGGCCGAAGCCCGTGAAGCGGCGCGCAAGTCGCGGGACATGGTACGCCGGAAAGGCGCTCTGACCACCGGTGGCCTGCCGGAAAAACTTCGTGACTGCCGCAGCCGCGATCTGGAATCCACTGAACTGTATCTGGTGGAAGGTGACTCGGCCGGTGGTTCCGCCGACACCGGGCGTGATTCCAGTATTCAGGCAATCCTGCCGCTGCGAGGAAAAATCCTCAACGTCGAAAAGGCACAACTGGTCAAAGTCCTCGATAACGCAGAAATCAGCAATCTGTTTCGCGCGGTGGGACTTTCGCCTGCAGCATCCGGTGAGGAAATGAATATCAGCAAGCGTCGTTATGGCAAGATTATTGTCATGACGGACGCCGACGTCGACGGCAGCCATATCCGCACACTGCTGCTCACATTCCTGTTCCGACACATGAGAGAACTGGTACAGCAGGGCCACGTTTATATTGCCCAGCCACCACTATTCCGTGTGATCCAGAAAAAACAGGTGCGGTACGTGCAGACACATCCGCAGATGATGGAGGAGCTCATCAGTCTCGGAATGCATGAGACAGAGCTGGTTGTCAAAGCAGACGGAACCGTCTTTGCCGACGACAATCTTGGCAAGCTGGTGCGTCTGCTGGAACGGATTGAGCACCCTCTGGAGCTGCTCGAACGCCGTGGCATTGAACTCCGAAGTCTGATCCGGGCTGTCGCTGGTGAAGAATCCCGGCTGCCGCGGTATCGAGTACTGTTCGCGGATACGGAACGCTGGTTCCTTGAGCGGACGGAGGCAGAAGAATTCATCCGTGGTCTGCAATCCAGCGGTGCAAAGAGCGAAGATGAATCCCAGGAGGCGGTTCAGACCAACGCTCAGCTGGTGGACCTGCATGAGATGGCCACAATCAATGATGTGCTGAATTCTCTTCGCGATTACGGATTCTTCGCGAGGGACTTTGTGCCGGCAGGGATGAGGAACGCAGAGCCCGTTTATCCGTTCCGCCTGCAGCGGGAATCCGATGTGGTGCCGCTCACCAGCCTGCGGGTCATGCTGGAAGAACTGCGTAAACTTGGCAAGAAGGGACTCAATGTCACCCGCTTTAAAGGGCTGGGTGAAATGAACTCAGAGGAATTGTGGGACACCAGTATGGATCCGGAAAAGCGCATGTTGTTGCAGGTACGCATGGAAGATGCGGCAGCAGCGGATGAAATCTTTCGGGTACTGATGGGGGATGCGGTGGAGCCGCGACGAGAGTTCATTGAAAAGCACGCACTGGATGTAAAAGAGCTGGATATCTGATTTGAATTCTGCATTGGCGCAAAGTTACCGTCAGCGAATCTCAATGGTGTTGCAAGGGCGGCAGGTCGTCTGGCCTGCCGCTTTTTTGATGGGGATTTCATCGCCGGATGGCTGCCTGCATTCTGCTCTGCACAGTGTGTTCCGAACTGCCCTTTGGTAAATTGACGGTGCTGGCGCATTGATCGTGCACATTGAACAGTGCACATTGAACAGTGCACACTGAACAGTGCACACTGAACAGTGGTGGTTTCTCTGATTTGTTCCAGCCTCGTCAAAGGAATTCAAATCATGCCAGATCCTGATCCAGGTCGTCTGCTGCGGGAAAAACTGCAGTCCGGGAAGCGTGTTTTTGGGACGTTTATTCAGTACAGCACCAATCCAGCTCTCGTTGATGCATTGCCCGCCAATGAGCTTGATTTCGTGATCGTTACCTGTGAGCACAATGCGCTTGAGCTGGCTGATTTCCTGCCGCTCCGTTATGCACTTCAAGGACGGGGGATCGCCTGTCTGGCACGTACACACAGTCGTGATCCGGATGATGTCGCGAAAGTCTGCGACACGTTCGACGGCGTTGTGGTTCCTTATGTCGAAGATGTGGAAGAACTGCGGCGGCTTGCCGCTGCGGCCGTTTATCGTCCGCTCAAAGGGGCTGCTCTCGAGACACTTCTTCAGACCGGCCAATGGCCCTCCGCGGAAGCTCAGAAGTACATCGAAGAAGACCGTTGCGCAAACACCGTCTTTGTACCGATGGTTGAATCGCTGAGGGCGATGGAGAATCTGGACCAGATCTGCAGTGTCCCGGGAGTGCATGCGGTCTTCGTCGGCCCCAATGATCTGACCACGACCATGGGCATTCCGAACGAGTACGATTCTCCACAGCTCATTCAGGCGCTGCAGACCATCATCGATACAGCCGACCGCAGTCATGTTGCTGCAGGCTGCTGGTTCGGGAAACGCGATCAGATGCAGCGGACACTCAATCAGGGAGCGCGGTTCGTCGTCTTCGGCAATGACGGTCTGCTCATGAAGGAAGGGATCAGCGCCACGATCAGCCAGCTGACCTGAGGTATCGCTTCCCGTTGCATCTGCGTCTGACCGCAGCTGTTTGTATTCAGATCCGTATCGCCTGAGTGAAATCAGGCCGGGCTGGATACGTTTGTCTCCTGCCCTGTTCACTGAAGCGGCGGGAAGTTCTGCGGCCGCAGCAGGGAATGCTGGCTGCCACCTCAGCGACGGGCAACTGCTCAGCGACCATCATCACAGAGTCGATCAGCGTTGCAGGCAGCTGTTTTTGGTTGCGGTTGTCGCTGCCGGACTGCCGGACCGCTCGAACTGCGGAGTCTGCCTGCGTTGTGAACTGCACCGGGTTGCGCAGTGTTCAGGCAGGTTCTGAACGGGATTCCTGATGGCAGCCTGCTGTCTGCTGGCGGTTACCATGT
>JALRDR010000815.1 GCA_023262145.1 Planctomycetaceae bacterium
ATCTGGGGCTGAATTCGGCCGCATTCGTATTTGAAGCGATCGCTGATGGAACCGGGCTGTCCCTGCAGTCAGCAATCGAGGGTGCTTTTCAGTTGGATGGAACCTTGAAGACTGTAGATTTTGACGCGGGTACAAACCAACTCGAAGCATACACATTCAACCTCACTGGAACATACGCATGGGTTCCAGAGCCGGGTACGTTTTCCATCATGACAGCCGTAGCATGTTGCGTAGCGTGGCGTACCTGGCGGAGGCGTTCTTCGCGAAATTAGGACATTGCACGCAGGGGAGATCTGTCGCCTGTGGCGATTTCAACGGCGTCAACAAGGCCGCGACTCAGTCGCGGCCTTTATCATTTGATGTACATTCCCGTTGGTTCACCGGTCCTTCGCAACCTGCGTCTGTATCCTTCATGGCTCATCTCCTGAAGGCGAATGGCGATGGCGTGTCGGAGTTTTTTGTTCAGCAGCAGGTTTTGAAGCACCAGATTTTCATGTGCGATGCACTTGCTTGCTGCCAGTCGCTGCCAACAACTTTTGCACGTGTTTCTGAGTGACGGTTCGTGCGAGTCGAAGAAATGCCTGGGCCACGGTTACAAACAATGACAGTAACGCCCAGAATTCCCCCCGTATTGTCGGGTTGATGCGGTTTTCCGCTGCCGAACAGTTTCCGCACGCTCAAACCCGGAATGTGCGCAGCGACCACCAGTGAGTAGTGCGTATTACGTGCGGAAGAGCATTCAGCCGATCGCAGGACACTTGTCCGGCTCCCGCCGCGATGGAGCTGGTGGCAACCCACGGTTCTCCCTGCGATTCGTCCGGCTGTCGCCTCAATGCCACAGCACGCTCCTGTGCTACTCAATGATCGTCAGAACCCCGGCGGATGCCAGCGAATTGGGTTCACAGCTGTCGGATTTTGAACAGCCTGCTGATCATCGGTCTCGACCCGTTAAATTCGGCATTCATGTCACCACGCAATGTAATCAGGCCTGCATCAGCCCGTGGGAGATGTCTGGCGACGTATTGCAGACTCAGCATCCTGTTGTTTTCAGCCGTTGATCGGGATGCTCTCGCATTGCTCAAAATGATCGGCAAAACACGTCTGCAGGTTGCTCTGCCTTGTTGGCGATGTGATGGAAACACCCGGGGGGCAGCAATTGCCTGAAGTGTGCCGGCTTATTCGGAAATCTGGTTTCTATCGCGAAGCAGAGGTCACCACAGCTACAGCTCAGGGCGATGTTGCCCACCTGCAGCCCGGATTCTGGAGCACTGCGAGTCACAAATTCGCATGGGTCAAAGAAAAAACGGCAAATTTCCGGCGTGAAGATGCGTTGGGGAGCAAAAGTGGAGGTTTTGCCGATAAAGCAAAAAAAACGGCTCTCGGGATTGTCGTCGTGTTCACTTTCATTTACAGTCTGCAAAACCACTTTGCATCTGGCGCAAAGATTTCCGTTCGCGCTGTGGTGTATTTCAGAAAATTTCCTCTGCAAGTATTGGGGATTGTTGAAATGATTCGAATCTTAACTGTAGCTGCTGCGATTTGTTTTTCGGCGATTGCCAGTGACGCTGCTCAGTTGTCAATTTCCGGTTCTTACGAAGTGGGCGGAAACACTAACATTGTTGGTGTCAGTCCGTTTAATGTTGGTGATACTGGTCAATGGACGCTCGATCTTGCTTGGAGCAACACGGGTGTCAGCTCGACCACTGCGTTTGACTCTGTATCGCTAACGATGACGAATTTTGGCGGGCAAACGTACGAATACACGGTAATGAAGTCGACTCCAGTGGCGACGTTGTCTACTGGAGCTGTTGGGAATAATCATTTCTTGAAATTTGATGATTTTTCGTTTGGCCCTGCGACTTCGCCTGTTGGTGGCACGATCGGTAATGCTGACGCCGTTCTGCAGTATCAAGCTCTGACCGATCTGGCTGTTGCGGGGACTAATCTTACTCAGGCTCGAGTGGATGCAATTCTGGGTAGTGCGTTCCAGAGTGAGGGAAGCTTTGATATTGTTACTACTGGCACTGCCGTTTACGTAACAAGTTTCGTGCTGAATGGGCCCACGATGGTTCCTGAGCCTGGGACTGTGGGATTGTTTGGGTTGCTGGCTAGCGGTCTGGGTGTTGTTGCATGGAGACGCCGTCGTTCCCTTTGAGCATCGTGCCGATGCTGGTGTTTTTGATATTGCCAACCCTGCGACGCTGTCGCAGGGTTTTTTTGTTCACTTTCGTCCTGTCCCGCTGCTTACGTTACGTGGCCCGGTTGTTTTGTTTCTGCGATCGACAGCGAGACGCTACTTTTTTGCATTGTTGACTCGGGGTGACTCTTTATGTGCAGGAAAATGACCAGGTTTGCCGTTTGTCTGGCAACCACGGTGGGGCTTAGTCTGGTGTTTCCTGGATTCGTTTCTGCGGAAGAGTTTGCCGTCTGGGAATTCGATGATGGCGTCTCTACCTGGATTGCAAATGGGCAGACGAGGTTGAATGCCTCCGGCGGTGTGCTCACTGTGGTTTCTGCAGGAGCCGATCCGTATTTCAGTACACCCGTCGCGGGGGGGACCGGGAATCACCAGGTATCCATTTCGTTGCGATCCAGCGCAAGGGGGCGTTTGAGCCTGCAGGTGTTCTATACAACTGAGGCGTCGCCTGGCACGTCAGAGGAGATGTCAGTCCGTACTGAGTTGCGGGGCAATTCCGAGAACTTTCGCGAAGTCCGAGTCTGGTTTTCAACGGATTCCCCAGTGACCTCGCTGCGGATCGATCCTTTGGATCGACGGGGTACGGTTGAGATTGAACGCATTTCATTGACGGATGAGCAACCGCCGGCACCCCAAGCGACTCCTGTGGACTCGATCAGGCTCGCAGACGGTTTTCACGCTGAATTGTTGTACAGCGTGCCTGCAGAACGGATGGGATCGTGGGTGTGCATGACTCCGGATGGCCACGGGCGTCTGATCGTTTCGGACCAGTACGGTGGCCTGTATACCGTGACTCCCCCGGCTATTGGTACAGACGACGAGATTCGGGTTGAATCAATTCCGGTTGAGGTCGGGATGGCTCAAGGACTGCTCTGCGCGTTCGACAGCCTTTACGTGGTGACCAACAGCGGCGATGAAGCAAAAGGTGGGCTCTATCGAGTGACGGACAATAACGGTGATGGGCAGTTCGATAGCTTCGAGCGAATTCGCGCTTTGCAGGGTGGCGGAGAGCATGGTCCTCATGCGGTGATTGTTGCTCCGGACAAGCAATCCCTGCTGATTGCCTGCGGCAACCACACACCGCCGACCGAGTTTTCGGCATCTCGTGTCCCGCAGATATGGGGTGAAGATCAGTTGTTACCGCGAATGTGGGATGCGGGGGGACACGCAGCTGGCAAGATGGCCCCTGGTGGCTGGATTGCTCGAGTCAGCCCGGACGGGAGCGAATGGGAACTGGTGGCTTCCGGTTTTCGAAACGAGTATGACATTGCTCTCAATCCAGCCGGAGAGT
>JALRDR010000847.1 GCA_023262145.1 Planctomycetaceae bacterium
ACTCTCTGTAAGGGCCAACAGCAGCAAACAACCGAACAGACTGCAGGTAAGTTCAGACCGATACATGTCGATTCCTTCCGGAAAAGTACTCCGTCGCTGCAGAGTCACTGCAGGGGCTTGTCCACACACAGCCGCTGGCGATTGAGCGCAGCTGAACCGCGTTTCGGGCGGCAGAATCTGCCGATCAGATGGGTCATCGGCAGATTCAGCCGGTTGCAGGCTGCAAGCGGCTGACTTTTCTCGGCGGATGAAGAATCGGGAGACGAAGAGTGCAGTTGCAACGAATGTTCAGCGAACAGAGTGACATCAGGCTCAACTCGCTTGCGCGGCATCACACTTCACTCTCAGTTCCGGCGGGCTGGCAAACACCGGGCAGTCGCCCTGTCTGCGCCGTCGGAAAAGTCACCGCACTCTCCCGGAAATCCTTAACCGGATCAGATGGGGCAGCAGACGTTGCAGGCGCTCGATTCCCCCGGACTTTGAACCAAATCAAGAACTGAACTGTTCCCGCACTGCCGAGCGTGGGATAAATAACTGACACACGAGCTGCAGATCGGGACAGCGGCCAGACCCCGAGTGCACTCAGCGAATTGAGGTCATCTTAGTGAGCAGGTCCCGCGACTCTTCCAGCACGATTTCCAGCGAAACAGCTCCGGAAGCCGGCAACAGCCGCGCTTCCCTGAGGGATCGTCTCGTGCCTTCGCAGATCTGGTGGGCTGCGCTCGTTGCCGGATTGCTGTTCTTCGGACCGCTGGTTGTCAGCCTGATTCCCGATCTGAGCCATCGCAGTGAGTACCGTGTGAGTGCGGAGCAGATCACGCTCACCCAGGGGCCCGAATGGGTTCCCGCAGACCTCGTTCAGCAGGTGTTCGCCAACGGCGGTTTTCTTGACAACGAACTTTCACTGCATGAGTCCACTCTGAGCGAACGCATTGCTGCTGCCTTTCACACCCATCCATGGATTGAAAAAGTGGTGAGTGTCCGTAAGACATGGCCAGCGCATGTTCAGGTCAATGTGCTCTACCGCCGTCCGGTTGCTTTGATCCGCACGACCGATGGACTGTATCCGGTGGATCGCTATGGAGTTCTCCTGCCAGCCGCAGACTTCTCCCCTGAAGACATGACCCGCTATCCGGTCATCGAAGGGATCCGCAGCGCGCCAGCCGGACGACTCGGCGAAGCCTGGGGGGATGCTGCGGTTACGGAAGCTGCGCAACTGGCAGAGGTCCTGCTGCAGGAGCAGGCAGGCACTTCATGGTGGAAACATCTGCAGTTACAGGGGATCGAAGTTCCACAAGCCCCGCAGGGGACGACCGTGGATTCGGAGTTCGAACTGGTTACTCCAGGGGGGTCTCGCATCCTTTGGGGAAGGGGACCATCCACATCCCATCCCGGTGAACTTGACGTCCAGCAGAAACTGGACAGGCTTCGTGAATTGCAGTCGCGATATGGCAGCTTTGATGGCCCTCACGGTCCCTGGCAGATTGACATTCGCTCATGGCGGGGAATTCGTCGAACCGCAATGGCACCGTCTCAACCGGCGACGGATCGCATTCGCTGAGCCCCCTTGCAACTGACGTTCGCGCTGCTGCTGCCCGGCAGCATGGACTCTGTACAGCAAGCCTGATCAGGCACGTTGCTTGCCCGTTAGAGCAAACTGTAACTGCGCAAAACGCCACGCGAAGCATCTGAGCAAGCCGTAGCCATTACAGCAGGTTGTTGCATGACAGCGACATTCGGGCTGCGAATTCGGTGCCTCAATTCACCATTCTGAACACCCCGTGGCAGCCTTGCGGGAAAACGTTAACAAATCAAAGAACCGCTCAGTACGGATGCTGCCGAATCTCAACAGAGCGACTTCGCAGATTTTTCGGCAAGCACTTGAGTTTGCCGGAATTCGAGCCAGGATCAGAGACGGTCTGAGCAACAACTGACGCCAATCGCCGTCAGCCAGATCTGTCCCACAAAAACACTCCGACACTGGTGTCGTCGGAATGAGGATCCTGGAGCTTTTATGAAGCCGCTGTCTGTTCGTGAAATCGAAGACCATCTGTGCTACGCATCCTTGCGAGCAGCTTTTCTGCTCACTCTGGATGAGTTGCTGCGATATTCCCTTGCACCTACTCGAATTGACGCGAATTCTGTTGACCTCATGCACTTCTACCCACCCCTCAAAGGTATGGCACCACAGGTTCAGCTGGAATGCATCCTCCGCACCTGGCAGAGATTCCGAATCGCCGCCGACGAGTTTCCATCCCCGCTCGACTGCAGAATCCTGCACGCATCCAGTGAACTTCTGGCCAGTCTGGCGGGGGATGGCAAGAACCCCATGCTGAGGATTGTATTTGAGGGACCGCGAGACATTCAGTCGGTGAACGACCATTGGCTGGTTGCCCGCATCCGCTGTCTGCAGATTTCCCGAGACAGTAATCATCGCCGGGCCATTTATCGCGAACTTGCCGCCGCAGCCCCGGCGGATTCGTCGATGGCGGGCCCAATCAATGGCAGTTTTGATATGGATGTGATGGAAACCCTGGGGAAATGGAGAGTTAGTGCAGATTTGCATGAATTCGGGCATGGACTGCTCACCGCTACCGAGAGAGAGCTTGTTCGCGACTTTTTTGAGGAACACTCAGCTCTGACGGAGTGATTGCCTGAAATCGCCGTATACTGGTGCGAAGCCGGAGCACAGACAGTCTGCCTGCGTTGATTCGCAGGATCGCCGCAGGGTCGACTGAAATTGCCCCGAAATTAACACTCCGCAGACAGAGCCAGACATCGACTGTCATGTCTCAAAGCTGCACCGGTCGGAACCACCACTCAGCGTTTCAATCCGTTGGGCGGTCGTCACCGATACCCGCAAGAAAAGAGATTTGGCTATGGCGAAGCAAGCTGCGAAAAAAGTTGTCCGCAAGGCAGTGAAGAAAGCAGTCAAAAAAGTCGTCGGAAAGGCTTCGGGAAAAACGGCAAAGAAGCCGGCAGCCCGCAAAAAGGCAGCCGCTCCAGGGCTGGCGCAAAAAGTTGTTAAAAAAGCGGCAGCGCGTAAGCCGGTGAAAAAAGCCAAACCAGCCAGCAGCAGTCGGAAGTCGGAAACTGCGTCTGCCCGTGGCGCTCGCAGCGTTGTCCAGAAAAAACCAGCCGCTCGCCGAACTGTCACAGAATCTCGGACACCCGCACGCAGAAAAGGAGTTCGCAAAGCGACCATTGCTTCAACGGGGCGAGACAACGCTCCCGTACGTCGCCTTGGCCGTTCCAGAATTCCAATTGATGCTCCGCTGGATCTTGTCTTCCAGAACGACATGCAGGCACGTGAGGCCTTTGTCTTCCTCGGGATTCACTCCATCAGAGAACTGGAAGAATTCACTGCTGACGAACTCGTGCAACGGCTTACCAGTCCCGCCAAACTGACCGTCGGGCGAATTCGCAAGATCCTCGCCATGAATAATCGCTGCCTGACCGAAGACGAAGAATTCGCCGTGGAATTCCAGGAATTGCTCTCCCGCCCCCGCCTCGAGGGCTGATCCCAGCCAACTGCGGTCTGAAACTGGACTGCCCGCTGCCCGACAGCAGCGGGCAGCAACGCTACCGACCGCACGGCTGGACTTCACCGACGGCAGCAACTCAGATCGCAATGCCAAAGTCAATCAGCCTTTGTGCAGCAGACGAATCATGGCTGTCAGCTGTTGCTGGACCAGATGCTCCCTCCGCAACTCCAGTTCTGCCTCACGTAGCGACACCATCTGAAACGTCACAGAATCCCCCGGCTTCAGCTGCGCGGCTACTGCCAGATCTGCTGAAATCACATGAGCAATCCGAGGGTAGCCTCCGGTCGGCGCCGCATCAGCCAGCAGCAGCAGCGGACTCCCATCCGGAAGCAGCTGCAAGGTTCCCGGTGCTGTTGGCTCAGAAGTCCGCTCCCCCGCCCCAGGCAGATGCAGCCGCGGTCCATCCAGTCTGGCTCCCATCCGATCTGATTCGGACTGCATCCAAAATCGCTGTGACAGAAAGTCCAGCAAATCCTTCTGCAGCAGACCGGACGACGCTTCTCCGGGGAGACATCGCAGAGGCTGCGGAAAGCTCCTCGGCAGTGTCTGCTGCCGCACAGACCAGTTCGGTGCGAAGTAAATATCGCTCGCAGACTGTTGAGACGGTAATTCAAAGTGCAGCTCATCACCGGTCTGCAGTGCCCGTCCCGCAAATCCCCCCAGCCGCGAACGAACGAGTGTTGAGCGACTGCCAAGCACCACCGGGACATCTATTCCGCCGGCAACGGCAACGATGCAGCGACACCCGGAAACGGCTGTTCCAAATCGAGTCACGGCCCCTGGCGGCAATACGACCGGCCTGCCCTGCGGGAGCGGAAAGCCGGATTCGCCCGGCAGCAACAGCTCTGGCTTCATGTCAGCTCCCGCGACAGCGATCAGCCCCCCATCGGGCCAGGCAATTTCATCTCCCAGCAACGTCATTTCGAGAACCGCAAGTGGCTCAGCGTTTCCCACCAGCTGATTTGCCAGCTGAAATGAAACTCGATCTGCAGCGCCCCCCGGAGCGACCCCAAGGTGCCGATACTGCAGTCGAGGAGTTGCCTGCACGCTGGTGTGCAGCCCTCCACGCAGAATCTGCAACCGTGCCGGCCTCATTCGCTGACCTCCCCGGACTGAATGGTCTGCTGATCAATGAACCGCACTCGGTCTCCCGGAGCAAGCTGACAGACGGGTACAGCCAGCGGATCGAATAAGGTCAGCGATGTTCTGCCAATCAGGTGCCAGCCTCCGGGAGATTCCGTCGGGTAGATGCCTGCCTGTGCACCGGCGATGGCGACACTGCCAGCAGGCACACGCACTCGAGGAGTCGCTCGTCTTGGCAGATGCAGCGATTTCGGAAGCCCGGTCAGATAGGGAAATCCCGGAGTGAATCCGATGATCCGGACGCGGAACTCGGTCGCTGTGAACAGGGCAACCAACTGCTTCACGGACATTCTTGTCTGCTCCGCAACATCCTGCAGATCCGCTGCATCTGCCTGTGCAAATGATACGGGAATCCGGACCGTGCGAATCTCCTGCAACGGCATGACTCGATCATCGTGCAGAACCAGCCGCAGCTGCTCGCACAACACTGCTGCTGTCAGCCGGAGTGGATCAAAATGCACTGCCAGAGATGTAAATCCAGGAACCGCAGCAAGGACTCCCGGAATCTCCACTGAAGAGATCATTCGAAATGCCGAAGCAATCTGCAGCGTCTGCTCGGCAGTGTCTGCACCATGCCATTGCAGTAGTATCGCAGCATCTCCCAGACAGCTGAATTCCGGATCTCCAGTTGCCACGGGACCTGCGTTCATCAGCTCTGAATCTGCCACGCCGAAAACACCTTCCTCGCGAATCGGAATCAGCCGTGCTGTGAACGCTGCTTCGAAGATGTACGCCGTGCCACCACAAAGTAAGCAACACCGGCACTGATCAGAGCAAGCACCATCAGCGTCTGCGCGGGCTGTTCCAGCAACAAGGACAGGAATGCCGCGAAATAGGCAACCAGCAGCAGTGCCGGCGTCAGTGGGTAACCCCACGTGCGGTACGGCCGCTCCAGTTCCGGACGCTTTCGGCGCAGAACATAGACCGCAGCAACCGCCAGTGAATAGAAAATCAGACCAGCGCAGATCACCGAGTCGGTCAGCACCCAGAACGCATCCTGAATCTGCTCCGACTGACTGGGAGCAGGAACAACGGCCTCCGGCGACGACAGATCTGCTGCCCCGGACGCCGAATCTGAGCCAGGGCTCCAGACCGAAAACAGAATGACCAGAAATACAGTCCAGATGGCCTGCAGAACAATCGTATTCGCCGGAGTGCGGTATCTCGGATGCAGGCGATGCAGCCAGTCCGGAACCAGACCATCGCGAGCAATTGCGAGATAGATTCGGGGCCCCGTAATCATATTGCTGTTGGTGGCACCAAACGTTGAGATCATCACACCAATGGCAGCAATCATGCCACCCACCGGCCCGAACATCACCTGAAACACATCTGCAGCCACCGTGCCACTGTTCGCAAGATGCTCCATCGGCAGTACCAGGTGATAGCTCACATTGGCTCCCAGATACACCACGATCACAATCCCCAGCCCCAGCATCATGCCGCGTGGAACATTTTTCATCGGATCCCGCAGATCCTCCGCCACTGGTCCCAGATTGATCCAGCCATCGTAGGGCCACAGGACCGCGACCATGGCCACCCCCAGAGCTTTCGCAAAAGTGGCCCAGCCAGCGGCACTGTCAGGAAGCGACACAACCGGCTGCAGATTTTCAAGCTTCGCTGCACGAAATAAAAAGGGCAGAACAATCAGCCCCAGAATGAAGATCACCTTGCTGATTGTTGCGGCACTCTGAATTGTCGCCCCGGCGCGCGTACTGCGATAATTCGCCGCAGACAGACCCACCACGACAGCTACCGCCAGCATGATCTGCCCCACATCGGGCAGAGGCATCAGCTTGTTGAAATAAATCACAGTGGCACATGCCAGCGCGCCCACTGATCCTGTCCGTACAACCCAGAATTCCGTCCAACCCCAGAGAAACGCCGGAAGCTGACCGAACGCTTCACGAATATAAAGATAGGGGCCACCGGCATGAGGAAACATGGCCGCCAGCTCAGCCAGGGCCAGTGATCCGCAAAGCGTCACCAGTCCCACAAGCAACCACGTTCCGAGGATCACTCCGGTTCCGTACGGAGCCAGTTCACCAACAACAGCACTCACTTTCAGGAAGATCCCGGAACCAATGATTGAACCCACCACAATCATGACGGCATCAAACAGACCGAGGACTTTCGGCAGCTGCTCGTGAGCCACCTCTGCGGTTGTTGAAGCCGAAGCATCCTCTGCCATTGTCGCACCCCACAATTGTTCATCGCACTGTGATCACTGAATGCATCTTGCTGCAGGACAGGCTGTACCAGAAAGCGACAGATCTCGCCAGCCAGTCACCGTGTGTCGCGCCAGCCAGTCAGCGTGAGCCTGCCCTTGCGCTCACAAATGTTCGCCTCCGGTCACCTGCAGAATCTCCCC
>JALRDR010000883.1 GCA_023262145.1 Planctomycetaceae bacterium
GCTGTCTGCTGATCGGAATGTTCTGTGGCGTTCCGGCAGAACTGGCGATGGAGGCAGTGGGTGGCCCTGAACTGGCCGCTGGAGCATTCATTCTGGTCACCTCCGTGGCGGGCACCCTGTTCTGGCGGTACTCAATCGTGCCAGCCCAGCTCCGAGCAGCAGCCGCAAAGGCAGACCAGGCGAGGCAGACGCCGCAGGAACCTCAGAAGTGACAGGCCACCTCGGCCGGCACGTACAGCACGCCCGTGCGGCCCGCCGCGAGGAACCGGACGTTCGCGGGAGCACCACCTGCGGTACGGCTGCCATTACTGCGTTCTGCTGCATTGCCCTGCGTTGCCGCATGCACCAGTCAGCGTTTACTGCTCCCGACTGGCCATGATCTTCTCAATCACCCCAGCCAGATCGGGTGTCCACCGCAGCACCACCAGCAGATCGTTTTCCTGATCCACGTAGATGTAATTGCCCCCAAATCCGGCGGCATAGAAGATCGATTCCGGTGCTGCCGGGATGCGTTTGCGGTCCGTATTCAGCCACCACATACAGCCATAATCGCTGTTGGCTTCGGCGGGCACCCGCAGTTCGCGAATCCAGTCCTCAGAGATCAGCTGCTGATCGCCCCACCGGCCGTTTCGCAGGAACAGATAACCAAAGCGGGCGTGATCGCGAGCACAGATGAAAAGTCCTCCGCCCCAGTGACCGCCGCCGCTCACCGACTGCACCTGCTGGCCATCCAGAGTCACCCAGGAATTTTCGTAGCCGTGCCACCGCCATGTCGGTGATGCACCGATCGGATCCATGATTCGTTCCCGCAGAATCACCGGCAACGGCCGGCGGTACACCTGCAGCAGGGAATACGCGAGCAGATTCACGCGGACATCGTTGTATTTGAAGTGTGTTCCGGGCGCATGCAGTTCACGATTAACCCACGCTTCACGATCACTGCCGACCGGCCGATCGGCCCAGTCCGGTTTTCCCCACAGTTCACCGGACCAGTCCGATGTCTGCTGCAGCAGATGCTGCCAGGTGATTGCGGCATTGTGTTCGCCGGCGAACTTGCCGTCCCGCACATAACCGCCCACCGAGTCGGACAGATCGCGAATGATGTGATCATCCACCGCCAGACCGGCAACCGTGGACAGATAGCTCTTGGTGACGCTGAACGTCATATCCACGCGTGTGGTGTCACCCCATTCGGCGACGATGTAACCGTTCTTCACAATCATTCCGCTGGCCCCGCCGCGATCCTGTACCGGGCCGACGATTGCGTTGTGCGGTTCATTGGCGAAGGAAACTGCGATCACGTTGCGCAGTTCGCGGGAAGATTGATTCTCGGCCTGCTGCGCAAATTCGACCGCGGCCGCAAGGCGGGCCGGATCAAACCCCAGTTCTGCGGGATCGCGAGTTTCCCAGGTGCCCCACGGCCCGGGATAATAGGGTGTATCCTGAGCCGCCAGGGAGGCGATCAGCATCGTGCGGAACAGCACCAGGCAGGTGACAAGTCTCAATCCGCTCCGCCGCAATTGGCCGTTTGACCGTATTCCTGACATCACTGATCTCCCGAGACGAAGACGTTCACCCGCAGTGCGGCAATCGTTGTGGAGAAGGCGTGGCAGCTTGCCCAATTCTCGCACCGCGGCATTGTCAGCCATCACCTGCAGAAACACAACGCATCAGTTCCGCAGCAGCGACAAACCGCCTTCGAACCGCAAGACCGCTCACAAAAAAACACCCAGCTGTGCTGGTTCAAGCCTGCGAAAATCGGCCACCACGGCAACTCTGAATCTCCATAACTCTGAATCTCCATAACTCTGAATCTCCATAACTCT
>JALRDR010000952.1 GCA_023262145.1 Planctomycetaceae bacterium
ATTTTTTTCACCCAGCAGCAAACTCCGAATCGTCGCAGCAGGTAACTGTGACACATCCCCTTCTACGGACTGCAACGACTCCAGACACATGTCCTCCCACGCCTGCGGCCGATTTGTGAGCAGGAACAACTGTGGAATCCCCCAGTTTGCCGGATTGCCAGCCGGAACACCAACGCGAATCGCCTCTGCGTAATCAGCTGCTGCTGCCTCCCACAAACCAAGGCGGCTCAGCAGCGTTCCACGCTCGTGCCAGCCATTGAAAGACGCCGGCTGGATCCGCACGGCCGCAGTAAACTCGGTGTATGCAGCCGCCAGCGATCCATTCTCCAGGTGAGCTCGTCCGTTGGCGACCAGAACGCTCGCCTCACGCAGCCGTTTAACAAAGTCGTCCAGATTGTCACGAGCCAGTTCAGCATCACGCCGTGCCTCTTCGGCCTGAACGAGCGCAGCATCCTTGTCGTTTCGCTGCCGAATCGCCTCCTGTGCCTGCCAAACGCTGACCAGCAATCCGGAAACAAGAGCCCCCAGCACAAGGCCTGCGGAAATCAGAGCAGGGCGGTGTCGTCGCACAAACTTGCTGAGCAGATACAACTGCGAGGGCGGTCTCGCCACAACGGGCTCGTCATTCAGGTAACGTCCGATATCCGCTGCCAGCGCTCCCACGGACTCGTAACGCCGATTGCGATCCTTCTCCATCGCTTTCATTGCCACCCAGTCCAGATCTCCACTGACGAGAGCCGGCTGTATTCCCTGCTGCAGCGTCGCGACGCGTGCAGATCTTTTTTCTGCGGAATCCGGGTCAGTACTGGCATCCAGTGCAAGAGTTGTCATGCGAGTGCTGGGGCGAGGCGGATCTTCCTCGCGGATAATTCGCCGCATCTCATCGAAGCCGGCCGTTTCAAGGCGTTGTCGATCGAATGGCGTGGTTCCGGTGAGCAGTTCATAAAGGAGTACACCCAGCGAATACACGTCACTTCGAGTATCCACATCTTCAGCACTCAAATCTGTCTGCTCAGGACTCATGTAGAGCGGTGTGCCCACCATCGCGGTAAAACGCGTATAGATGGTCTTGTCAGTCAGTCGCTGGTTGATGGCCTTCACTACCCCGAAATCAATCACCTTCGCCAGCGGTCGTCCATCCAGCATCGTTACCAGCACATTGCCGGGTTTGATATCCCGATGGATGATCCCTTTCTGGTGAGCATGCTGAATTGCCAGACAGACCTGCAGGAATAAGTCCAGCCGCTGCTTCAGGTTCAGCCCGTGCTCATCACAGAACTGTGTGATTCTGCGGCCACGAACAAGCTCCATGACAAAGTATGGTCGGCCATTGTCTGTTGTCCCGGCATCAAGCACTCCGGCGATGTTCGGATGATCCATCAACGACAACGCCTGCCGCTCGGCTTCAAACCGTGCCACAACTTCGCGACTGTCCATTCCGGGACGAATCACTTTGACCGCAACGCGGCGGCGAACAGGTTCTCGCTGCTCGGCGACATACACAATTCCGAAACCACCTTCGCCGACGACTTCCATGAGCCGATAGGGGCCAATCTGCTCCCCCAGCAGGTCGCTTGCCAGCTCCTTGCCGATGATCGTGCTGAGTCCAACGACAGCTTCGGCCTCCCGATCAACGACGGGATGATCCAGCAACGTATTCCCGTCGTCGTGCGCCAGGACCAGTTGCCGCACGGATTTGAGCAGCGCGGGCTCATTCCCGCATGCCTCCTGCAGATACCTTTCCCGTGCCGCAGGATCATCAAGCTCCAGCGCCTGCCAGAATATCTCTTTTTCAGACCGTTTTGTCATAGCACCCAGTCATGCGTGAACGAGGCGGGCACCGTGCCACGGATTTCATGAATTTTCTTCAGCTGTCCGGAGATTCATCGTCTTCGCCCATGGCTCGCTTCAACCATGCTCTGGCATAAGCCCAGTGCCGCTTCGCAGTCCGCGGAGAAATCCCCATCACTTCAGCCGTTTCGTCGCTGGTGAGTCCCGTAAAATATCGCAGCTGGACAAGTCGGGCCAGTTCCGGCTCTTCCAGGGCAAATTGACTGAGCGCGTCATCGAGTGCCAGCAGAGATTCATCATCCTGAACTGCCGCCGCAGCAACATTTTCATTCAGCTCCACCCGCTGCTGATTGCCTCCGCGTTTGAGCGCGTTGCGGGCCCGCGCACGATCCACCAGAATCCTTCGCATCGATTCCGCCGCTGCCGCAAAAAAATGACCTCGGGAATCCCAACCGAACTGTTCGACCCCGGAGGTCAGTCGTAACCACGCTTCATGCACCAGCGCTGTGGGCTGCAAAGTCTGAGCCGCCCCTTCCTGTGACATTCGAGCAGCTGCCAGCCGTCGCAATTCTTCATATACAAGCGGAAGGAGTTCCCTCGCAGCATGAGTTTCGCCGGCATCCAGACGTCGTAAAACGCCTGTCACATCAGGATTCATGCAGCCTTTCCCTTCCTGTACACGTATTACAGCCAGCCTGCAGACTCGGAGCAACACTACACCGACTGCGACAGTTCCAGCTGCACGCATCGTATCCTGCAGTCAGCTGGACGCAAAAGTCCGATCCAGCAGCAATTTCAATTCCATGCTGGAGTGCCTAATGTGGCGGCATAAGCTCATTCAGGCTTCCTTCACTGGAACTAAAGTGGTCGACCTCCAGGCCCATCCGCTGCAGCATTGTCACATAAAGATCGCAGAGTGGTCGATTCCGATCATGTGAAAACACCAGATGGCTGCCGTGACGCAGCCCGCCCCCGGCAAGCAACACCGGTAGATTTGTATTCACATGGGTATTGGAGTTCCCCATATTGCTGCCAAACAGGACCATCGTACGATCCAGCAGAGACTGCCCCCCCTCGCTGACAGCTCGCATCCTCTGCAGCAGGCGGGCAAGCATGCTCATCTGACGATGATCCGCATCGCGCAACTGCTGCAGCTTAGTTTCATCCTGACCATGATGGCTGAGATTGTGATAGCCGTCACTGGTCTGAATTGTATCCCGCAGCAGAAATCGAGGCGTTGCGAAGGCATCGACCATCAACGTCACGATTCGCGTTGAATCTGTCTGCAATGCCAGCAGAGCCATTTCAACCATCAGCTCCAGCCGCTCAAACACATGAGCTGATTCCGGAATATCCACGGGGGCTTCACGATCTGCAACCGGCCGCGGACGGCGTTCCCACTCCTGCAGCTCAGACATGCGTCGCTCCAGTTCGCGGACAGCCGTCAGATACTGCTCGACCCGTTCACGATCCTGTCGGCCAAGCCCACGCTGCAGGTCGCGCGTATCCTGCAACAATACATCCAGTATGCTCCGCTGCTGCCGCAGCCGCTGCATCTCGCTCTCCCTCTGTTCAGCACTCCCCTGCAGAAACATCTGCGAGAACAACCTGGCAGGACTATCCTCAACCGGCAACAGAATTCCATTCCGGGTCCATGCCAGACTGCGATGCGCTCGGTCAACATTGACACCCAGATTAAGCGTCGGGAATCGAGTAATCGGCCCCAGCCGTTCTGCGGCAAACTGATCCAGCGAGACCGTATTGCGAAACCCGCTTCGCGTGGGGCCTCTTGCGCCAGTCAGAAAACAATTCTCCGTACTGTGGCCACCATCAACATCCGGATGTGAAAGCCCGCTGAAAACAGTGAACTGATCCCGCTGCTCTGACAGGTGCTGCAGGTACGGAGACAACGAATACTCCGGCCCGGAATTCTCCGGAAAAAACTGATCCGGCAGAACCCCCAGGTTATTGGAGATCAACAACATTCCCGGTGCACTGGCAGCATGCTGTCTGGACATTCCTGCTGCCGGCCTGCCGCCAGACAGAGGCAACGTCAGGAGTACCCCGGCAGCCTGCAGGAATCTTCGTCGTATCTTTCGTAGATCCCTGGTCATCGCTGTTGAGGCTCCCCGCAGAAGATGCGACTGGCAATCAACTCCCGCAACAGGTCACCAGCTCGATAACCGTGCGCACTGCAGCGATCCAGAATCTCCTCAACGTCTGATCGCTCTGAAAACCGGATCGGTGTTCCAGTCCCATACACCGTCAATTTATGCAGAAATCCGCGGGCGAGGCTGCGGATGTCAGCTGTCAACATGCGCTGGAGTTCACGCACATCTGCAAACTCACGACCATCAGCCAGGCTGCCAGCTGCATCGACATCAGCAGTGAAACCAAACGCAAAATCATGGCCCGCCCGATCAATACCCTGTTGCAGATCGCCGGTATCGAAATCCCGATAGCGTTCCCGCCAGCCACCACAGACATCAAAATTCTCGAGGGCCAGCCCGAGCGGGTCGAATTGTCGGTGACAGACCGCACATGAAGCGTCCGCAAGATGTGCCTGCAACTGGTTGCGAATCCCTGTTACACCCCGCAGGTCCGGACTGACCGCAGCGGCTCCTGGCGGCGGTGGTGGCAACGGCTGCCCCAGCAATCGATCCATGACCCACGCCCCACGGATAAACGGCGATGTTGTCCGACCGCCTGATGTAACACGCAGAACTGTTGCCTGTGTGAGCAGACCGCCACGGACGTTGCCTTCCGGTATCGAAACGCGTCGGATCTGTGATCCAGCCACCGCAGGCAGACCGTAGTGACGCGCCAGCCGATCGTTAACCCAGGCATAGTCCGCATGAATCAGGCCCCTGACTGACTCATTGTTCTGAAACAGATCGCTCACAAAAGTGAGTGTTTCCCGCTGCATTGACTGCAACAGGTAATCATCAAATCGGTACTCCGGATACAACTGCTGGTCAGGTTCATTGCGACGTATCTGATCCAGATCAAGCCAGTCACTGCAGAAGTCCCGCACGAAGCGCTGAAACCCAGCCTCAGCGATCAGCCGATCCGTTTGCTGCAGAAGAATCTCGCGCTGCAGTAACGATCCACTGCAGGCCAGAGCCAGCAATGTGTCATCTGCCGGGCCGCCTGAGAGCAGATAGGAGAGTCTCTGCGCAACGGCCAATGCCCGCCGAACCTCATCCGTTTCCTTGCCTGGCTCCGGCAGGTACAGCTGGTGCGGTGATGTGAGTGCCGCGACGTATGCCTGCTGCAAGGCGTCCCGAAATGAGCCCCCCGTCTGCAGAACCATCTCGACCATCTGCAGCAGCCTCTGCTTCATGGGTTCGGTCAGCGGTTGCACACATACAGTGTCAGAAAATCGCTCCAGCAAATTCCTCGCTTCCGCAAGTTCCTGTGCACTCTGCGGCCAGATTTCCGGCCCCCACTCCCCGAAAAGTGTCCGGTGCGATGGTGGCGGCCAGGATTCAGCATGCAGCGGTCCTTCAACCCGTAGACTGCGAATTGCGATTCCCGGCTGCCCCTCCTGAGGAAATGGTGGATAACGATACGTCGGAGGGCCACCGTCAACATTGCGAGCCAGCGGAACCGGAAGCCCAAGCACACTGTACTCAAATGTCTCCCCGGCCCGGAGCAGGATCTCAGTTTCGTAATCAGCAGGGCTGGGACCAATATCATGCCAGCCACCAGTTTCGCGTACATCGCCAGAGACATCCGGACCAGATTCCATTCTTGCCCGAAACGTCACCGCCACCGGATGAACCCCCGGCGTCAATCGAAATCCCATCTGCTGCAGCACACTTCGCGCCGAAAACTGAACTCGATAGCGTCCCGTCTTCGGAGCCCTGAATCCTCGCGGGTAGCCATAGTACGGCCAGTGAGCAGAGCGAAACAGAGCCAGCTCCAGCGGTGATTCGGTTGCTGGATCGGTCAATTGATCCCCCGCAACCGCGACATCATCGCGAGCAAAGAACATTGCTTCCCGGCCGCCGAATGTATTGTCGGCCGAAAACAACGCAGTCCCTTCAACCTGATTGACAGCGGGTGCTTCTGTCATGGCACTAAATATCATGGCTTCAATGACTTCCCTGTGCCCCCCACGCGTCATGCCGGCTAATGGAATAACGGTCTCCAAAGTGGTAATTGCATGAAGAAGTTCTTGGGGAGATGATGCATTCTGGATGAATCGAATAAACATATCAGCTGCCCGACGGCCTGGTGC
>JALRDR010000938.1 GCA_023262145.1 Planctomycetaceae bacterium
CCAACTCGAAACTGATACGAATAATTTCCGGGATCCAGTCCAGCCAGCGCTCTGAGACACGTTTCCTGAAGTTCACGGTCGTCGGCACGAATAGCTTCGTTGAAACGGTTCTCGTAACGCTGAATCAGTGAGAAATTGTCAGCGTACTTCACCCAGAATGCCCCGAATGCCCCGGCGCCAGTGAGCAGCAGAAAGGGGATCGCCAGCACCAGTCGAAGGTTCTGCCGGGAAAACAGCCAGCATTCCACCATACCGTACAGGAATTGCACGAAGACCGACGGCCGCAGGGTCGTCAGAATTCCCGGGGCCACGCGATGCGCACCGGCATCATCCTTGCTTTTTCGTACACTCATACCCATTCGCCCTTGTACCCCGGGAACAGTCCGGAAAGCCCACGGTTGGTTCTTGACGCCACCTGCTTACTGAAGCCTGCGGGTTCACAACAGTTTATTCTGCACAATCGCGAATACCTGCCCCACAGCCGCCAGCACGGAGAGCGCCCCCAGTGCCAGACCAAAGCGTTTCGAGATGGGGACACCGGTCAGGGACGTGGCCTTCGTCTGAGTTGTTGCAGTCGCCAGCGTCAGGTTCCAGAGTCGAATGAGCGGATTGCGATAAATCGACATCGCCCCCGGACGTTTCACATCCGGAATTCGCTCCGTTAACCAGTCGAAGAATGCGTCGGCACTCATCAAAAACGCCGCAGCAAGGATCAACACCACGTAACCAAGCAGGTCGTGAATCCAGCCTACTGCAAGATCAACTCGAGCCACATCCCACGCCACAATGACCGACAGTACTCGCAGAGTATTCATCAATGCTGCCACAACGAAACCAGCAGCAATCAGCAGCAGACCATGAATCACCGAACGCCGTCTGGCCGCCACAACAAATGCGGCGATGAACATGATCGTAAACAGCGAATTCACCCCGCTGCATGCCTCCTCAACCAGAAAGTGCTTTCCCGGCACTGCCAGAGTATTTCCTTCGGTGTAATGCTCCAGGCCGATGCGGTGACCAATCGCACTTGCCAGCTTTGTCGTCTGTTGCTGCAACCAATGAATCAGACGGTCGTCGTAATTCAGCGGAATTCGCAGCGTGAGCAGCGGCAGAAAGCTCATTGCCAGCATCGAACAGGTGTAGGATCGTTCGCGGACAGCCAGACTGAGTCCGGTGAGTCCGCATACCAGAGCTGCCACGGCCAGCCACGGACTGAGCTTCACCACTGCGGCAAGCAGCAGCAGCAGATCCACCGCCAGAAACACAAGCACAGCGACAGACCAGTTGTCACTGGACGAATCACGACGAGTCCAGATCAGCCAGCCAAAGCTGGCAAGCGCAAACGGAAAAAACTGATAATGCTCAAGACTCCACGACTCGCGATAATGAATGAATGCAAACGGCAGATGGGCACAAATCAGTACCAGAACCGGCAGCAATGCGTGGATTCCCGACGCAGAGGTTCCTGAGTCCAGCTCGGGTGATAACCCGCTCGACCCGTCGGCCGCAATCTCATCCATTGTCTCTTCCGTCGACCACGCCGAAGTCACTGCCGAGCCCGGCTCCTGTTCTGAGCCCGGATCTGCTGATTCTGCTGCATCAGCCACACTCGATCTCCTTGCTGATCTTCCCCAAGAACTTCAGATTCCGCTGTTCACTCAACGATGCCACACTCCGCAAAACCTGCCGCGGCAAGACACGCTCGGCGGTCACCGCAAACTCCCCAGAACCGCCAGCAACGGCCGATTCAGACAAATCCGCAGAGTTTCCGGATGCTTCCTTACTCCGACTGCTACCTATCTTCCAGCGACCTCAGAGGCATCCTGGACCGCATCCTTTTTACATCGGAGAACTCAAAAGCAATACACTGCCGACGACCATCTGACAGATTCCGTTAAATCAATGCATCCTGACTATCCCGCAAATTCTCACCAGTTCTCCCTGACTGTCTGCATCCGCTGTCTGCATCCGCTGTCTGCAGACACCGCCGCCATATTCAGGGTTCGAGCTTTGACCACAGCGCCGCAAAGTACTCAAAAAATCGATGCACCAGCGGAGCATGGTCAGTAATCAGAAAATTCTCAGCGTTGTGCTCCGCTGCTCCTCGCGTCCAGTTGTAACTGCCGTTCAGCAGGATGCTACCGTCGAACACCGCAAATTTATGATGCATATGCCACTCTGAGCAATCCATTCGCACTGCAACTCCCGCCCGCTCCAGCTGCTCCACGTCGGAACCCGCATCTGTCGACTTGTCGTCATCCGTGATCAGACGAACCATAACCCCGCGACGATGAGCATCCAGGAGCGATGACGAGAGCCGATTGTCGGTGATCGTGAACACACACACATCAATCTGCTCATGCGACTGCCGGATCAGCTCGGAAATACGTCCCACACAGTCCTGATCCGGACTGAACCACACCTCCGCCTGAACGGTTTCCTGATTTGCAACGGTATAAACTACCCGCATGACACTTTCCAGCCAGCTGATAAGTTGCTGAGGATCTTCGTCGCCAGCATACTCTCTGACGATTCGGAACGCCGCATTCCGCAGTTGCGACAGAACATGCCCGGAACAGTTCTGGTGCTGCAGCCACTCCTGCAGATCCCTCCGCTCGCTCCGCGACATTCGGATGTCAGCAAGCGACTCCCGCAACAACTTTTCAAATGCCGAAATATCCATCGCCCCTCCCCGCAGAGTTACACCTGTAACGCTCGCACCTGCAATCCAAGCGGACGGCTGCATGCAGGGGCATTC
>JALRDR010000967.1 GCA_023262145.1 Planctomycetaceae bacterium
GCGGTCGCGATGTTGTACCACGAACCTGAACATTCACCCATTGTGTTGCCCCCTGCAACAGAATATCTGTGATCGGGTTGCGCCCAAATTTCAACCCCGGTGGACGTGAAAAGAAGTCCAGCTCCAGGTCACCGGCAAATCCAATACGCCCGTAACCACGCAATGACAGCGCTTCTCCCGCAAGGTCGATCGGCCCCATCTGAAATGCTTCATCCACGATCTGAAACGAGGCCAGCGCCTGATTGAACGCCGAACGATTCGGAACGTTGAAGTTCAGCTGAGACAACGCCGAAATCAGCTCCAGAACAACGGGAATTTCATACAATGCCGCTTCTGTAATCTGAATCTGCCCACGCCCACGCACATCAGCAGCATCCTCACCTTCACCCTCCAGAAACATCCAGGCTCCCACCTTGCCGTTCAGATTCCGCTGGCTCGGTGCGTACTCGCGAGCATATGTCTCCAGATCCGCATTTCGCAATTCCCCGAAGAACCGAAACTGACTGCCAGCCTGCATATCTATCCGCCCATCCAGTGACAACTCTCCACCAAAGGCCTTAGCCCGCAACCGCTGTGCCGTCGCCACGTCCCCTTCCGGAGAAAGCCCCAGAATGACGTCGCGATTTCCAACGACCAGTTCGTTGCCGGTAAGTGTCCACGGTCCCTCGATTTTCTCCACCAGCATGTCGAGCACTTTGAGCTGCCGCAGATCCATGTCACCACGCGTCTGCAGATGCGCACCGTCCCATGTGCCGCGTGCACGCACGCGACCATTCACTTCCGTCAGATCCAGCCCCGCTGCCACTGCACAGTCATCCAGACGAAAATCCAGCCGCCATGCCGCAGTCGGCGCGACCGAGTTGTCAACACGACCCCGAAAGTCCACCTCCGAATCCACCAGAGAGACTCTGCCCTGCTGCCCCAGTCGCGACAATGTCTGACGCCATCCTGTCGGTAACGCAGCACGCAACTGATCATCAGGCCGCAGCTGATTCGCATTCACACGATTCAGATGAACCTGCCACTCCCCGTCGGCATTCACGTCCGCCCAGCCACCAGCCGTAATCGGCGCCCCCTCATGCGACGCCCGCAGGTCGTGGATCTCACAGTGCTGGCGACCCGCAAACCGCGGATCGTTTGGAGCAAAACTCAGTCGCGCGGAATTGATTCGCATCCGATACGGAAATGGACGCGGATAAATGACAGCGTCATAAACCTCCACATCCTGCAGACGAACTTTCGCCGCGGAACCCGGAGCAGCAGTCCAGGAAACGTCCGTCGTCAGGTTTACCCGCCCTTCCGGATTGATCACTCTCCAGACCGCTCGTCCGGATTCATTCAGTGCATTGAATAAATCTGTGTCGAGACTGCCGTTCTGAACCCTGATCGTAAGCTGCAGATCACCCGGAGCAGGCTGCGCACGAAACTTTCCGGCGGCCTCCAGCTGTGCCTCCCCATGGCGTCCACGCAGACCAATGAATTCCCAGTCCCCGTCCAGTGAGTCAAACCGTAACTCCCCGGAAATCTGCTCCACCTGCCACTGAAACGTTCGCAGCCGAATCCGTGTATCCTGTAATTTCGCCGTGAGCAGCATCCGCGTCGGCTGGTCAAGCCCCGGCTCTCGACGACACCTGAGTTCCGCTGTGGCCTGTCCCGAAATATCCAGTGCGTCCAGGACTCTGCGAGCCTTTTCGTCAAGCGCGTCACGAAAGCGTCCATCAATCGGCACCGGATCGCTGTCCAGCTGAATCTCCAGCTCCACCAGCTCGCCGGGATTTCGCATCCAGCCGCCAGCGGCAACCACAGTCCCTCCCATCAGGCCGCTGCCCTCCAGATCCAGATACACCTCCTCCGGTCCGACCGGTTCACTTTCCGGCTTCCGAATTCGAAGGCGCCCGTCAATATCCTCAACCCGATACGCGAATCGATGAAACTGCAGCTGACCGTTCTTTGTGGACATGTCGCAATCGGTGAGCAGCCAGCGGCCCGCTGGCTGCTGCTTCACTTCGATCACACCATCAACCGTTCCCTGCGGATGAAACTGGTCGAGGAATCGCTGCGCCTTCTGCGGAAAAAACGGACGCCACTGCATGCCGACGGGAAAATTCTCAACACGGACACCGGCAGTTGCAGGTGTTGTCGCATTCGACAACGAGGTCTGATACCAGCCGGAAATCGACGCCACCCCGTCACCAGCGTGCTCAAGACGCACGTCCACCAGCGAATTGTCGACGCTCACACCAGCACGAATCCCCTGCAGCTGCAAGGGGAATCCCGGGGAACTGAGTGTTCCGTCCCGGAGGCTCAGCCGAAAATTGACAACCGGTACGGCCGCGTCAGCACCACGCTCGGCCCGAAAACCTGCGTCCAGCCGTCCCGTGAATCGGAGGGAACTGCGGCCACGCCCCAGACGAACAGCACCGTCGCCAGTTGCAGACTCCGGATCATTCGCCACACCGTCCGCAGGGATCAGCGCTGCCAGCGCCGCGTCCAGTTCCGCGATGCGATCGGAAAACTGTGGAATTGTCTGCTCCGCCGCAAGCAAAAGCTTGTCGTCCGCTGAAACATCACTTACCGCACCAGCGATACTCCAGCTGCGTTCAGCCAGATCACAGCCGCCCTCCAGAGTGAGCAAGCCAGCCCCCGGAAGCGACATGGCTCCCAGAAACTGATACACCGTTCGCGAAGATGGAACCGCCTCAAAACGCGGTGCCAGCACCTGAAATTCCTGAGCCGCCAGCTCACTACCATGCTCCAGCGATACTCGAGTTGCCAGGTTCTGAACCCGGACCACAGGCGGGATCAACGGACCCTCAGTGGCAGAACGAAAACGGTAATCCTGCCAGTTCCAGGTGCCGTTCAGCCGCCGTGTCAGATGCAGCTCAACACCGTCCAGATCCAGTGATCTGATAAGCAGCTTCTGACGCTCCACCAGCAGCGATTCATCAATGCCAGCCTGCAGCCGATTGACGCGAAGCAGAACCGCACCCGTTGCACGATCCTGAATCTGAAGATCGTGGATGACCAGCCGGGAAGTGCCCGGCAACTCAAGCTCATCAAACTGCAATGTGAGCTGAGGAGCGTGGACTGCGAAACGCTGCAACAGCTGCGCACGTACAAAGTTGTCCCACTGGTGCAGAAACCAGAAACCGGCAGCAGCAGCCGACAACAGGCCTCCGACAAGCAGCAGGATCGTCCATCTGAAAACTGAAGCTATCCGCATGCATCCGTGCCGGAACACAAAATCAAATACGCCGCAGCAAACCTGCTTACACCGTTCCCCGACTGCGGTCCTTCGTCAGCAAAAATCGCTCCAGCACGACCTCAAGTCCGACGGCTGCGAGCACATATAATGGGAACTCAACCGGTAAACGATATCTGACGGAGCCGACGAAGACCAGATGAACCAGGAGAAACAGGAAGAATGGGGCTACCATCGGTACCACATCCTGCCCCCGAAGCCTCCCGGACCAGAGTCCGATCAGCCCAAATCCCAGCAGCAGCAGATACCAGCACCGACAGATCCAGACGATCCAGCCGGAAGAAAATGTCGTGTCGTTCAGGCTCAGACTCAGATAACGACCTGCCTTGATCGCCGCCAGCTGCGCCGTCCGCAGCGGGTTGTCCAGGGCATAGCGGAACGCAGCTGCTCGGTAGTACCTGTCGGCCTCATACTCCGACATCCTTCGCATTAATGCATCCCGCTCAAAGAACTCCATGTCACTGGCACCCGTTGCCGTCGGATTCAGCCCGTCATAAAGACTGGCACCGGACCACAGCGATGTATACACCCAGTGCCCGCTGATACTGTGGTTGCGATACGCCCACGGCAGCAGAATCAGCCATGTCCCCAGCAGTACCGCCGCACCAGCAAACGCTGCAGCTCGTCGCTCCCGACAGCCCGGTAGCAGCATGAGCACCGTCAGGGGCGCGAATAGAATCCAGCCGGGACGTACCAGCACGCCGACTCCGATCACCAGCCCAGTCAAAAGTCCTGAGAGCATCGTGCCAGCTGCAGACACCGCACCTGCCGGCAACCGCAACCGTTTCTGCAGTCGCACGACCGACAGCACGGCAGCCACGAGCCAGAAACTGAACCAGCCCTCGGAGAGTATCTGTACACCAATGCCCACCTGCAACGGCGACAGTGCGGCAATCCCCGCAGCAAGCACCCCGCAGCGACGGCCGGAAATCTCCCGGCCCAGTTGCAGCGTCAGCCAGCAGCAACCACTGCAGACCACGGCAAGTACCAGTGATACATGGAACACACTGCTCCCGACAACCGATCTCACTCCCGCCAGTAACAGCGGAAAACCAGGCGTCCGCAAGATGCGACGCGGCGGATCATAGAGCTCGTACGAATCGCCACTGCCGATCCGTTCTGCCAGCTCCCAGTAACCGTTGGCATCCCCCTCAACGAGGAACTGACGCCCTGAAACCGCTGTGTACTGATCCACAGCAACTGCCATCACAATACGAATTACGACAGCAGCCATCAGGATTGTCGCAGCAGAGTGTCTGCTGTTGAACATCTGAACTCCGGTCGCTTCAGACAGGAAACTCCACAGCTCGGTCGAAACCAGCCAGGAAAGTTGCAGCGAGCGACGCCCACTGTTGACGCAGCCGGAATATAACCGGCAGCCGGTTGCTTCGAAACGCCAGTATCACTCTGCCCCCGGAAGATCAGATTCCGGGCTGCCATGACCGGTCACCCCACCCCCCATTCGGCCCCCGCTGCCGCTGCCATTCCCAAAGTTCACTGCGAAATCCGGCAGAGTGATGCAGAGCCGTCGCCGTCAGTAACCCATCCACGCCCGCTGCCTCCGCCGACTGAATACACCTCAGGGAATGAACGCCGCCGCCGGTAATCACTGCAAGGTCGTGAAACTCGGCTCGCAGTGCTCTGCAGATCTGCAAAACGGATCCCAGCCCCCGCGAACTGCCCACAGCGGCCACATCAAGAATAATTAACGAACGGAGTCCACGCTGATACAGCAATTCAACGATCTCAAACGGAGTCAGCCCGCACAGGCTGTGATCTGCCGCCTGCAACACACCATCACGCAGATCCACGCTGCAGCATAACCGCCTCAGATCATCAGCCCCCCTCAGCTCGCCAAACCCGACAAACGACTCCGTCGAGATGACAGGCGTGACCGTCGGCAACAGTCGTGCTGGTTCCAGATCCCCGTAGTTGCGGAACCCCGCATCCAGCAGGATCTGCCTCCCGCACCCGGCCAGTTGCCTTGTAAGTTCTTCGTCAGCAATTCCCGAACAGATCCCGTCCAGATCAGCAACATAGACTGTTTCGGCAGCAGTCAATGCAATGAGCCGCTGCAGGACATGCAGCGGCTCTGCGGATTCACAAATCTGACTCACAATCGGCTGATACTCCTCCCGATTACCCGCGATCGCATGGACCACCTGACCTGCCTTCAGATCAATCACAGGGATCAACTGCATCGATACTTACCTCCCCGTCGGTCCCTCGGCATCCCCCTCAGCTATCGATCCGGAATGATCGCACAAGCGCGAAATCAATGGCCTGAATGCTTCATCACAGGTGGTCTGCCACGGTGCGTTCGGGCGATCCCGGCGAATCCCGGCCAGTGATTCGTCAAGAGTCTGCGGGACCTCAAAGTCCACAGGGATCACGCGCGGATTCACTGCGTCACGTCGATAGGGCTCCACCCCCAGCATTACCACCGGATACCACACCTCCAGACCGCAGATCAGATACTCAAACAATTTGTTGGGGGCATTGTAGATGTAATTAGGTGTCGTACCTCGGTAAAGAATAACCCCGACGTCATGCTGCATGAGCAATGTCGGCAACATTGAGTAGTCAATGCCGCGGGTGTTCACCGTGATTCGCTCGTCATCGAGGCTCTCCAGCCAGCGTTGTGTCTCTTTGTGACAGTTGTTGACCATCAGCGTGAGTACCAGTGATCCCGCTTCAGAAGCCTGAACCCACTCCACAAACTCGCGAATGAATGTGTCCGCAAATGACACTGCCCCGACATAGATCAGCCGCACCGGCCGCGTAACCTCACGCCTGCCCCCGGACGAAAGCCACTCTCGCGGCGGCAGGTTAGGGATTGCGTGAAGCTTATCCGGAACAACAGCGGGCAGGTCGTTCAGAAACAACCGAACACGGTGTTCGTTTGTGTGAGAAATCCATTCGGCACGATGATAGAGAACGTGTTTTTCAAACCAGTGAAAGATCGCAAACACGCGATTTCCCGGGGCGGAAAAATGCGATGGCTCCCGGTATTCATGATTATGGACGAACAACCGTACTTTGCGACACAAGACGATGTAGAGCAGTACCGCACCGGCAGAATGGGGCTCATAATAGAGCACTACAGACGGGCGCCGCAGAAACAGTCGCCACGTGCACCAGACCTGAAATCCCGCCATCAGAATCAGTCGCCACCATCGCGACAGCCCTCGCGATGGAAATGGCCATCGAACGATGCGAACATGCTTCGTGGAAAAATCTGCCCACCCCCGGTCATTGCGAGTCGTCAGACACAGGACCTCAGTTGTTGCACTTACACCGAGTTCGCGGAGCAGATTCTGGGCCGGAGGATACTGTTCCAGAGGCAGCCAGTGAACCACAGCAACGCGAGGCTGCGATTCAGCGTTATCTGTGGTTCCAGCCCCTGCCATCCTGCTGTCAACTCCCCTTTTCGCCCGCCCTTGTGCCCCACCGCTTTCGCCTGCCCCCGGCAGGAACTGTCAGAGTGCTCCAGGGGCAGATCTCCGATCGGAACCGCCCGAGCAGACAGATACCCGCGT
>JALRDR010000985.1 GCA_023262145.1 Planctomycetaceae bacterium
AGGTAGCGCCGTGCGTACGGGAAGGCGATCCCGTAGCAGGTGATGGCGCCCAGCAGTACCTGCGTCTGTTTCGGCAGTCGGGAAGGCAATTCACGGAGCACTGCAAAACGAATCAGCATCAGCACCGCTGACAGGAGACTGCCTGCCAACAGGAGCATCTTCGCGTGCGGGATCACTCCACCCACAAACCACGGAGCAATCGATATTGAACCGGAGGCGATGAGCAGAGCTGCCCACGCAAGCGTTGACTCTGCGTTTAATGTCCTCAGCGTCCCGACGATCCGCTTGCGCAGGCTCTGTTTGTCAAACGGATCGACGAGCGGCTCGGTAACCGGCTCATCAGACTTACGACGTACACGTACCTTCACCCGGCGACGACGACGATACCTGTCGCTTCGCTGCTCCTCCGGAGTCTTTTCAGTGTCAGATTCCATCCGTCGTACTCTCTGGAGATCATCTCCATGGAGTTGCTCTGAAGCAGATCTGCATCAGCACTGTCGCCGAACCTGCCAATACGTCTGCAGCACCCACGTCAGCACATGGCAAAATGCAGAAGCGACTGGTCAGCAGTCAACAAGCCCGCCAGGCAGTACTCAATGAGATTTCTGAATCGCTACTTCCGCCCTGCCGCAACTCACACATGCAGCGCACTGCCTGCGGAAGCGTCAGACCAGCTCCCGCAATGGCAAATTGCCAGGGTCCACCAGATACTGCGGTACGCCTGCCTGATCAAAGACTCGAGTATTCGTGGAATCAATTCCGGCACAGTGGTAAAGCGTCGCGAACACCTCCTGGAACGTGACCGGACGTATCTGTGGCTCCTCGCCATAACGATTGGTCTCGCCAATCACCTGCCCAGTCTGCATCCCCCCACCAAACATCACCGCCGTATTCGCTCGCGGCCAGTGGTCGCGACTGTTCATCCCGTTGATTTTTGGCGTGCGCCCAAATTCCCCCCATACCACAACCGCTACGTCACGATCCAGGCCTCGCTCGTGCAGATCGGAAACCAGAGCCGCCAGGCCCTGGTCCAGCCGAGGACACTCTTCGCGACACTTCGGAAAGTTCATGCCGTCCCCACCATGCCAGTCCCAGCGACTGAAATTGAGCGAAACGAAGCGTGCCCCCGCTTCCACCAGACGCCGAGCAATGCAGAAATTCTCGACCATCGGCGGAGCACCGTCGCGCTGAAACTGTTCATTACTCGCTCCGTAACGAGCCACGATGCGCGGATCCTCTTTGGAGAGATCCAGAGCATCCACCAGCTGAGATGATGTCAGAATTCCCATCGCCTGCTCCGCATAGACGTCCAGACTCTGCATCTGCCCGCGATGATCCGCTTCCTTCCGAAATCGGTCCAGACTCTTCAGCAGACTTGTACGGTCCTGCAATGTCTCCAGTGTGACCCCGTTGAGCACCATGTTGTCGGGCTTGCTGCGGGCCTCCCGACCCACAAGGTTGAACGGAGAATGTGCGACACCCAGGAATCCCCCTTCGCCCGCCTCACCCCAGGTGCGGTTCCCGGTGCGATACATCAACGCCACATTCGACGGGATTGCAGATGTCACCTGCCCCTGCATGTGCGAAACCCACGCGCCACCTGATGGCCAGCCACCCGGCGGCTGACGTGTATTCCTGCGACGTCCGGTCATACACTGATACGCATCGTGAGCCCCATCAGAATCTGACAGCGAACGCACAATGGCAAACTTGTCCATCAGCTCCGCCATCCGCGGGAACAACTCGCTGACGAACACTCCCGGAATCTTTGTCGGAATGGCTGCAAACTCTCCGCGAATCTCTGCCGGAGCATCGGGCTTGGGGTCCCACATATCCAGATGCGGGGGACCTCCGGGAAGATAGATGTTAATGATCGCCTTGTGGTTGCTGCCACCGCCCGCCTGCTCCTGGGCCTGCAGAGCATCTGCCAGAGTGATCCCGCCGAGCGCCATGCCACCGACCGTCAGAAAATCTCGCCGACCGCCGCCATCACAGAAACCGCGATTCCCGCTGCGATGTCCCCTGATTGTCAGCATCTTTCTGTCTCCCACACGGAAAATGGCCAATTGATCAAACGACTAAAGTCCGCACCGTTCTGTCAAATCGACAGTCGCTGCGTCCGCTGTACAGTGTTTTATGAATGGTTCCGACAGACCAGACTGTTGCTGCAATTTACTGACGCTGACCCTCGCAGGTCAAGAACATGACTGCCTACTCCGTCATCGGACCCGCTGGTTCCCCCCCACTGCCGTCCGTCTGCACCCGCCGCAGCTCCCGCTCCATCACCGCAGCCCCCCCAGTCCTCCCGGTTCGCTCCATCACAGCCAGAGCGCGATTCAGGGCGATGACATTCGTCGCTCGATCAGGAGCCCCCACCAGTGCACACCACAAGAAACCCTCCAAAGCACGGTCCTCACGATGCAGCAACAGATCCGCCTGCGCTACCACGATTGCTGCCGCAGCGCGTACCGGACGCGCAAACTCCTGACTCCGATCCTGCCAGCCATCCACCTCAAACACCGTCAGCTCATCTGCTGCAAGCAACTTGCTGCGCCACGTCTGAATCTCCGCCAGCTGTTTCAGTGTCCCCCGCCCGTTGAGCATCTGCTGACGGAACTCCTGCTCACACGCCTCCCTGAGCTCCACCCTGCCCAGCAGCGATGAAGCCGCAATCAATCGCCGCAGTTCCGATTTCGATTCCAGGTCGACAGCTCCTGCCGGCATCCGCTCCACCACCGGAACCTGCTCATCCCAGACCAGCGGTATCTCAATCACATGCCGACTGTCGGCGTCAGAATCAAGAATCCGCTGCACCTCCTCCAGACACTCCTCGTACGCTCCCTGCTCCCGCAGCAATCCCGCCAGCATGCCTCGCAGCTCACGCAGCGCCCAGGCACGACTCTCAACACCCATTGCTGCACGAATCGACTTCGCTGCGCCGGCAACATCGCCCGCCTCACGAAGTGCCAGCCCCTCCTCCCACTGCGGCGAGCGACCAAAACGCAACTCCGCGATCTCTCCAATCCGCAGTCGCTCACGATTTCCTGCAATCGTTCGAAAAATCAATGCCTCGCCCGGCATGTCCTCAATCGTACCCTGGAGCCGCCGACCACGCTGCACTCCGCTGCCACGCAGATATACCTCGTGGTGCCGAGACTGCTCGGCGGCCGGCAGGGAACTCGTCGCCTCATCACCCCACCCGCAGGCGATGCCCCCGCACAGACCTGCATCCGACCCCCGCAACTCCACTGCTGATAACGACAGACCAACTACCACGCAAATCCACAACAGGCGACACGCCACACTGAAGCACTGTGAGGAATCCAACGCTCTGATGCAGATCCGCTTCACCATCGACTCCACTCCCAATCGACGTTTCCAGACCAGCCACCTGACTTTCAGAGATCTGCTCTGCAGGTGCCGGAAGCCACTCGACCAAACTGCTCACCTGCCGTCTCTGCCTGCC
>JALRDR010001005.1 GCA_023262145.1 Planctomycetaceae bacterium
GGAGAACGGAGGAATACCAGTCATACGTGATTCTCACCCTGATGCGCCGAAAGCAACTCAGCTTCACAATCCAGTAGTTGCAGTGGTTCTCTATTGAATCCCCTCCGTCATGCATGGATGAGATTCCGGGGAGCCGGGCCGAAGCACGCTCGAAATCACGCAGCCTCGCAACTCCGGTCTCGGAACGTTACATCACTGTCTACTGGATCATTGTTCATTGCAAGTCTATTGATTTGCAGAGCCAATGCAACTGGCCCCAACATCCGCAGTCAGAACTCAATGATTCACGAACTGGGATGAAACGACTCCAGTTGGTCGCGGCCATGCAGGATTTGCCACCGCTGGCAGTGACCAAAACTCAAGCAACAATCAGCAGCATTTTTCCCCAAAAAGTCCGTAGCTGCGTCTTTGGCACGGGGAAGTACGCAGGTGGGTATGGTGTGCTGTGCCCCCCCTTCCCCTTCGGCAGATTCCAGATAGCCCCCCTGCTGAAGATCTGCAGTCTTTGGCCCCGAATTGGAGCAATCTGGTGGTACGATTTCATTGCGAGAACTGCAGTTGTTCTCTCAAGGCTTCAGAATCCAAGACCGGAAAACGCTTTCCTTGCCGGCAATGTGGTGCAGAAGTTGAAGTCCCAGCTTTCGATACTGATGCACCGAATACCGCAACATTCAAGACTGAGTCAGCACAAGCGACTAAGGAACATGCCGCTGCTGAACACGAATTATGTCGTGGATTTCAGACAGTAATGGCGGCAGCAATGTCCGGCGTACTGCTGACAGTGAAAACGTGAAGAGTTGCCCGTACTGCATGGAGACGATTCATGCAGACGCAGTGAAGTGCAAGTCTTGTGGTGCGTTTCTGCCCCCGCAACAAAGCAAAACAGCCAAACCTCCAGACATCACAAAGCCATCGAAAGACCCCGGTGTTGAAGCGGACAAACTCGTTGTACGTAATGTACTGCTGCGGGATATCCCACAACTGATTCAACCCGCCTTTGTCTCTACGTTGCCTGCAATCACCGATCCTGTCCTTCCCTGTCAAACAAAACTATTGGTGGTGTTCTGGCGCAACCAAGCGTATGATGAATTTCCAGTGAAGATCACTTTTACTTCCGGCCCTCGCCGTGCACCGGATCTTGCGCTGAGTTTCTTCTTTCTGCAGGAACACAACGATGCAAAAACTCTCACTGTCAACATGTCTCGGGCTGGCCTTGCTTTTTGCAGGCTGCTCCGAACAACCAGCACCGGTTGCCTCCGAGGCGGACATCCTTGCTGATCCAGGCACTGCCGTTACTGAAATGGCTGCAGCAGTAGCCGCACCTGCGGATCCTGCTGAACTGCAGCAGCCGGTCTCAACTGAAGGACAGTCCGTCGCACTCGCACCAGGCAATGCTGCGCCACCGCTGTCGCTGGCCAGTATTGTCCAGGGGGCTCCTGCAGAAGAGTTCCAGGCTGGTAAGGTCTACGTCGTGGAATTCTGGGCAACGTGGTGCGGCCCCTGCCTGCAGAGCATGCCACATATCAGTGCTCTGCAGAATGAGTATGCTGACAAAGTGCAGTTCATCGGCATCACCAGAGAACAACCAGACAAAGTCAACGGCTTCATGAAGAAAACAGGGGCCGGCGGTCGGACATGGTCTGAAATCCTGACCTACACCATTGCTCTGGATCAGAATGATGCCACCAACAACGCCTACATGAGAGCAGCTGAACAGAATGGGATCCCCTGTGCATTCATCGTCGGCAAAAGCGGGACGGTGGAATGGATCGGGCACCCGATGCGAATTGATCAGCCCCTGCAGCAGGTTGTCGACGGAACATGGGACGTGACCGCTTCACGCAGGTCCTTCCTGGATCAAAAGGAGGCAGACATTGCCCGACAGCAGATCAATACCAGGATCAGCCAGGCCATTCAGTCCGGTGACTATGCCGCAGCTGTTCAGGTCGTTGACGAGCTGCTCACGCACAATACACTCTAAGATGGTTTGATGATCGTGATCCAGACAACTCAGATCACAACCACA
>JALRDR010001028.1 GCA_023262145.1 Planctomycetaceae bacterium
TAGGGTAAAAGAAAGGCCGCCGAGACAATCAGAAGAGCCGCTATCGCTAAAATTGTTAGAATTGTTTCAAAACCACCACCGGTTTTGAGGACATATGATGCAAATGGAAGGACCGCGGCACCCAGGCAAAGGTTAAGCATAAATTTAATTGATAATACCTTAGCTCTCCAGCGGTCCGGTACATAAGCAGGGGCAGGAAATCATGAGATACAAACTGTTGAACCAGATGCGAAGCAGTCGGTCACTTCCGCCGGAAAGATCCCGTCGCGGTTCCACATTGGTGATCATGCTGGCGTTGCTGGGCCTGCTTTCCTTCATGGGCGTGGTTTTCTACAAGTTTGCAGCTCAGGAGCGAGCCGCGTCTGAATACTTCAGTGAGGCGGCGAAGCATGCCGTGGATCAGCCGCCGAATGTTTTTGATCACATGCTGCGACATGTGATTGTCGGACCGACCGATTCCCTTGCAGATCGCGCCAGCATTCTCAGGAGTTACAACCGACGACACTCCATGATTGGCAACCTGATCGGTAATGATGTGCAGCCGCACACGGGTGAGGGGATACGTCTGACGCAGCCAACCGGGATTACGGGGGCGGCTCGATTTAGAATCTGGAATAATATCCCGGTTGTTGATCAGAATCAGGATGGCTTTCCCGATGTTGTTGAAGGCGGCGGCAACCGCCTGAATGACTGGCTCGAATTTGTTGACTCATTTGTTGCTCAGACACATAACGGCTGGTATGAACGTGGCTGGGGCGATAATCAGAACCGGCCATTACCGCCATCACCGGATGTGGATTACACCTACCCGGATATCAATAATTTATTTCTGGCCTATCGTGGATACGGCATTCGCGACAATGGGCCTGGGAGAACGCCTCGTTTCGAACAGATACCGGTGATTATCCCGTCGTTCTTCCGTCCGCAGTACATGAAGACGGAACCGAGTACAGCGCAGGTCAACAATCCTCCACCAAACGGTCCAAACGGCAGTTGGGTACCAACCGATATCGATTGGGCTTCTTCTTTTGACGGAATCAACCGCCAGACTGCAAAGTTCCCTGCGCGAAGTTTCCGTCCATCACCATTACATATCGCGGGACGTGACCGCAATAATGTCGCGGTTCTGCGATATGTTCTGGCCGGTGAAGCGGCTGGACTCGGGTTGCAGGGCGGTTTTCCATTTCTTCCTGAGTATAACGCGGGAAATCCCAGCATTCGTGGCGAACTGGGTGTCTGGACCGGATCTGATCCCAGTGTTTACGAACTGGATGTGGACAACGACGGTGATGGCATTCGCGAAGGCATCTGGTTGGATCTGAACTATCCGATCCAGGAAGCCTCCGACGGAACTGAATACGCCATTCTGCACTCGGTCACGATTTATGACCTCGATTCTCTGATCAATCTGAATGTGCATGGCAATCTGGCGGGGCTGATTCGTTCCGGAAATCTGACCAATCCCGGCACCGGACTGGTTCGGGACGGACTGCTCAGTAATCAATTCGTCTCACGTTCCAATCTGGGCCTGGGACCGAATGAGATTAATCCGCTGTGGGCGTTGAGAACGACATTCAATGGGGGGCATTCCGCGCGGGATCAGTTCCTTGCTCATTTTGGCCCGGGGCGGTTCCCGTCCAATGACGTGGAACAGGCCAACATGGAATGGATCTGGCTGCTGGGTGGCCGTGCGGATATTCA
>JALRDR010001053.1 GCA_023262145.1 Planctomycetaceae bacterium
GTGTCTTCCATCTGCACGGTGGATGTTCCCAGCTCGCGATACCACGCCACCGGTGGATGACTTTCGGCGTCGCCGCTGGCTGTCAGAATCTCACGCACAAACTGATCGTAAGGTGTGTTCTCAGCCAGCTGCCGACGAATCCAGTCGTGGAAACGATAGGTGTAAGGAATGTCGTTGCCATTGCGACGCTTGTTGCGGAGCAGGTTGCTCCATTTGTTGGCGAAGTAATCCGCATAGCCCGGACTGTCGATCAGACGATCCACCAGCGCGTCACGCTTGTTCGGTGACTGATCGGCCAGAAATGATCGCACCGCATCAGGAGTCGGAATCCGTCCGGTGATGTCCACCGTGGCGCGACGAATGAACGTTGCATCGTCGCACAGACCGGACGGCGGGATACCCAGCTGTCGCAGTTTGGCGTAAACCTGATTATCAATAAATGTGCGCGCTGGTGGCAGTGTCGGCACCGGCAGTCCCTGAGGAATAATCGCGCGGAAGACACTCACCTGATCCTGAAACCGCACCATGACGGCAACTTCACCCGGAGTATTCGACACGGAAATCAGACCACGTGAATTCGTATAGGCCATCTCCGGCTGATTCGCTTCGTAGGACGACAGACGTGTCACGTCACGAACCGAGCCGTCGCTGTAATGAGCCAGCACCGACACCTGCTGTGCCGTTTCAATGTTCATCTCACGAACGTCAGGCACCACCTGGATTCGCTGCAGCTGAGGGTCCTCCGGGGAGCCGGCTGGAGTACCCTGGCCGATCCAGCTGGAGATCAGCTGCCATTCATAACTGCCGGGCTCCAGTCGGCGTCCGCCACCATGAGGCAACAGGTTGGCGGGCTTGGTGAGCAACAGGCTGTAGTCCGGATCCGCCGGAAACAATCGGCGACCGCGATCTTCGTAAACCAGATACTCATAGTCGTCTTCAGGATAAAACCCCAGCAGCGACAGCTTGAAGCCGTTCTGCCCGTCAGCCTTGCCGTGACAGCCACCGGCATTGCACCCCAGACGCGTGAAAATCGGTACCACTTCCTCCACGAAACTGACCGGCAGATCCTCATTGCAACGCTCAACCTGCAGCGTGAGCTGCGTCTGACGTCCGTCGACGGTCGCGGTCACAACCGCAGTTCCGTCGGTCAACGGCGTCACCAGACCGTCTGCGGCAACACTCACAATCTCAGGGCGATCAACCGTGTACTGCGTGCGGTGAGTCAGGTCGTGCGACTGACCGCTGCTGTACAAGCCGGTGACCACCAGCTGACGCCGTGAGTTGCGGCCGCGGAGCAGCTGCTGATCGCTGCTTTCAAATCGCACTTCGTTCAGATTGCCGACAGGCCCCAGACCGGGAAACTGCTGCATCGCAGTCGTCGGAACTGCAGCCAGACAAAACGTCAGCAGCACTGAAAAGCTGACCGACAACTGCAGGATAGTCGGGCTTTCTGGCTTCGATCTCATCGCAAACTCCCGCAAGGAACTCTGGTTCCGGAAATACGGACTGCCGAAAACTGTCTGAAGAATCCTGTCTTCAATTTAACTCACGATTGCCGCGTTCTGTTCGTCTATGGTCTAACGGGCATTGGCCGGAATGTCAAAAATTCTGGCCACGCCGTCTCCATTCGACAGCAGCGCCTGACTTCCGTCAAATGCGTAACTTGCATAATTACCCACTCTTCCAACCCTGGCGGCATAGCGTTCTGCCCCGTCGGCGACGTTCCAGATCCGCAGCTGACCAGCATAACCATAACTCATCAACGAGTTTCCGTTTGGACTGAAGCGGATACTGTGAATGTAATCTGTGTGGCCCTCCAGAGTGCGGATCTCCACACCGGTGAGCAACTGATACAGGTGGATCCTGCGATCCGCTCCGGCCGCTGCCGCAATCTGACCATCCGGATGAATGGCCACGGAGTACATGGTTTCCGCGGTTGTGGCCAGCTGCTTCAGTTGTCGCCCCCCCACAGCATCCCACAATCGCAGGCTGCGGTCCGCTCCGGAGGTGAGCACCAGTGCCCCGTCCGGACTGATCGCCAGCGAATGTACAGCGCCCACATGACCATTCATCTGAAATCGCTGCTGGCCAGTTTCCGCATCCCACACACGAACCGTCTGATCCGCACTGCCGGAGACCACCGTGCTGCCATCGCTGCTGATGGCAACCGCATAAACAGCACCACCATGATTGAACTGACGTACCTGTGTCGGCTGTGCCGTTTTCCACTGCGTAATTGTGCCGGGTTCCTGAGTCGCCAGCAGTTGCCGATTCTGATCGCAGTACTGCAGCGTCTGCAACGGGGTATTCGTGCGAATCTTCTCATGCAGATACAGGC
>JALRDR010001187.1 GCA_023262145.1 Planctomycetaceae bacterium
CCCAGAAACGCCCACAGCTGATCGTCGTGATTCAGCATCACTCCATGACTGATCGCCAGATCGTCCTGCTCCTCGCCGGCATCAATTGTCAGTGGCTCGGACCACGATCGCCCACCATCGTTGCTCACACACCATCGCCCCACTTCCGTGACGGTATTTTCAGCGCCCGTATTGTGCCCAAACACACAGAACAAGTGATCGCGATGCCATTCGAGAGCTACACCATGCAGCCAGTGATAACCGTCCTGCTGTGGTACCCACGGTTTGATGACGGAAAACTGAGCCTTCCCGATCACCGGCAGATCCGCTGTCCGCGGCACGGGCTGATTCGGATCTGCCAGCGGCTCCAGCAACTGTGGATCAGGCAGACGCACGCGAACACGCACCGCACGATGGCGATTATCGTCGAAGGCAAAATCCAGCCAGCGACGATCTTCCGTGACGAACCCATCCGGATAATTCAGTCGCCCCTGCGGCCCGTCCACCGATTGCGGAACCAGCACCTGCTGCCAGGGCCACGTCTGCATGCCGTCAAAGCTGATCCACAGCGACAGCGGACTGCGATGCTTCGCATTGGGATTGTGCAGCAGCGCCACGCGATCATCACCCAGCCAATACAGCGTGGCTTTCGAGCCCGGATTGGGAATCGAAGTCGGCTGAGCAAACTCGGGCCACGTGCGTCCGCCGTCAGCTGACTCCGCGTAATACAACACGCCGCCGAGTCGATCACCGCGGATGATCATCCCGATGCGACCGCCGCTGAGTTCCACGATGTTGTTTTCAGCCCAGCCCGAGTAGCTGTCATCCGGCGACAAACGAATATCTCCATACTCAGTCCAGGTCGTTCCACCATCCTCACTCATGAGCACGCCATTGCGCGGATTTGTCGGAGGTGACAACCGTCGACCGCCATTGATTTCACGCGTTGTGCCGACGCTCAGGTAGTGCTGAAACGGCAGCAGCAGTCGGCCGTCACGTGTCACAATATGATTGCAAATAAAGGTACGTTCGCCCAATCGACCGGGTGCAGGCTGCAACGGCCCCCACGTGCGACACGAGTCATCACTTGTCGTCATCCACTCTCGCCACCCGGCAAACGTTCCATCGTGCGTCGCCACAAACAGCGTACAGCGGTTCCCCAGCACCATCAGTTCGGAAGGAACCAGAGCTGTCTCGGGATTCTCTGCCTTGATGCCCAGATCGATCGGCTGCATCTCGCTCCACGTTCGGCCGTCGTCTGTACTGCGAGTGATCAGCACACGGTTTGCCGGCAACGGCTCAGTGTCTCCATTTCCCAGCATCACCAGCACGAGTGACCCGTCCGGCATGCGTCGCAGCGTCGTATCACAAGCCAGTTTGTCCGGCGAATGCCCGTCGAACAGCACCTGCATCTGCTGCTCGTTCGCCAGCAATTGCTGCAAGGGCTGCCATGCGGAGTCCGCGGCGACGCTGTCTGAACGTGGCTGCGGAGGAACTTCATGAACGGCAGCCACCGGCTCATACGAAGCCCGGATCTGCGATTCGGATTCAGCAGACTCACGCAACTGCAACTGATCAATCGCACCAACAAAGTTCTGCCACACACGCCCGTTGTCGTTGACGGCTCCCACCGTCAATGGAGCCTGCGTGACCGGCAATGGACGATGCAGCGGAACTGTTCCGGCATGTTTGCCATCGACCCACAACTCCATCTGCTGTCCACGATGTACGACGACTACCTGGCTCCAGTGCCCGGTTTTCACCTGCGTCGCAGACTCAACAGTGACCCACTTCCCCTGCCAGACGTAAAGCCGCACATACCGATCGCGGTCGATCATCACGCCCC
>JALRDR010001190.1 GCA_023262145.1 Planctomycetaceae bacterium
GCGCCCGCCCGCCCGCCCGCCGGTGCCACCCACTTTGTGCCAGTACGCCGGTGCCACCCACTTTGTGCCAGTAACTCGGGAAGGCTTCAGATCGAGTCCGGTGCACTCGAAGTGCGGCTGCGCCCGGATCTCCGCTCGCCCAGAGTCGTTGCTGCGTATGCGGAGCCCATCGTGCTGTTGTGTCAGGCAGTGTAATACGTGCGGGTATTTCACAGTTACAGACGTTACAGGCTGCTCAATCACTCTGGTTCGGAGAATCGGTACAAGCTGTGTATTCGACGTGGTGTGTTCTGTCGGCAGGTTTTTTCCAGAACTGCTTCTTGCTCGCGGTGGTGACGCCTGGCTAACAAGGAAAAGGCGCATTCTGCGCAAACCCGAGGACTGGAGTAATTGGCACGGTTGGCCGGTTCACTTCTGTCCCTGACGCTCTGCAGACCCTCTGTAGAGTATTGTTGAGCCGGACCCGATATTCTCGCTCACTAGAACACGTGGAAGGCCCCTCTCATGTGTCGATTTACAACGATGCTTGCGCGCTCATTCCGGGCAGACTTGCTGGTGCTCGCGGTTTCCGCACTGCTACCGATCACAGTCGCTGCAGATGAATCGTCGCCTTCAGAGACGCTCCGTACGCCCGCACTGCAGGTCAGCGGTCTTCGACCAGCCAACCCGAAGCGACTTCCCGCAGCACCGGTCGCTGGCACACGTCCAGCTGTTCAGCCTGCCCGGCCTGTTGGCTTAGTCAGGCCTCTCCCCGCCCCCGCCTCTGAGCAGTCCTTACGGCGGGAACCACGACTCATATCGCCAACTTTCGCTCCGGTGGAGCCGTTCAGGCTGCCGTCGGTTGATGGGACAAACCAGGATGAGTTCCGTAAGAGTGATACTCGTCCGGAGTACAGGTCTTTGCCCCAGTTCCAGACGTTCGGAACGCCAGGCGGTGACAATTTTCAGGATAGTGCAAAGAACGCTGGATCTTCCGACAACACGAGTGCGTCCCTTTCCACCCTTGAACGGCTGAGACTCAGGAATCAAAAAGCGTCTGATCTGCAGCAGGTCGCCGGCGGCAACGGCGAAGCCAATCTCAGCGACGAAGTGGAGGCCAGCAACGAAACACCGATTCTGCGCCTTCCACCATTGCCGGTCAGTCGCAGCCAGTCTGGCAGTCCTGCAGAACGCCGGAGTGGCTTGAAAAGTTCTCGTGACCGCATGAATGCTCCAGGCTTGAATGTGCGAGAAATACAGCAGACAAGCTCAGATACACGCGATGCAGAGATGACCCAGGTGTCCGGCTCAACAGTGTCATCGGTGCGCGATCAGTTATCGCGGAAGAATGCTTCAGCCGCCGATTTCGTGTCCGCTACCGGCAGTGCTTCTGAGGATTCCGAGTTGCAGCGGTTCAATGCAGATGCTTCAGCCGCATCCCGAACGCTTTCACCAATCGATAATTCGCGTGAGAGCATTCCGCTGGTTTCTTCTGTCAGTTCCTCCAACGCGTCATCCATACAGGAACAACTGGCAGCGAAGAATGCTGCTGCTGTTGACGTTACCAGCGTTTCCGCTGGACTCGATCGACGCTCCGCATCAGCACCGCGGAGTTCAACAGAATCACTCCTCAATCGGGTAGTTCAGCCGAATGGGAACCTGCGTGATCCGGGTGCTGAAGTTTCTTCAGTCAGCATGAGTAATGTGTCTTCTGTTCTGGATACGCTGGCTGAAAAGAACGCCGCTGCCGCAGATCGGACCACTGTCACCGGAAGTAGTCAGCGATCTTCCGGTCGCCCACAGAGTGCGGAAGGTTCTCGAGATCGCGCCCTGCAGCCTTCCCTGAATCAGCGCGACTCATCTGTCGAGTATTCGTCGGTCAGTCCAGCCGCACCGTCATCGGTAAGCGATCAACTGGGGGCCAGGAACGAGGCCGCATCGGATATTATGACGGTTTCTGGCCGGAGTGGTCGAACCATGGACGCCGCAAGAGCTGAGCGTCAGCCGGGTATCTACGGCTCTCGAGATTACGTCGACTCGGATCCGCAGGGTTATCTACGAGTCAGTGGTAGTGGACCGGGGTCGAGCATAACAACGCGCGACGCGAGCGTTCGCAGGACAGAGATCCTCACGGGGAATTCCGGATCTCTTTACGAAGGCAAGAACTATTATGGCCACCGCGAGCAGTATGCGAAGGACTATGGCCAATACAAGGACAGAGCGGTGGAATTCGATCCGGTTTCTCCCGGTGCAGGACTGCCCACGCAGGATGCACTCGACCTCAAGAACAGCCAGGCAACCGAATTTGATGAGTACACGGATCCCGGTGAGGAGGATGTTTTCCGACGTCTGCGTACGAAGAACTTTCGTGCTACAGACTTTGTAGGTGTCCTGAACGGCGTTGTGATCGATCCTGATGATTTTACGCCCGGGTACTGACTGCGAATCTCAGTAACCGCTCGTTGATGACTGTGAAATGAACTTGTTCACCGTGCTGGGTCACCGTGTCTGCCGGATCCTTGCTCCACAGACAGAAACGCCGCTACGGCCTCCAGTAATGGATCAATCGTCTGCAGCTGGATCTGATGCGGTGGATCCCAGTCAAACCATCGGAATTCAGCATGTTCCGTGGGAGTAACTTTCGGAATCCCGCTCAGGAATCCGAGGAAGAACACCACTCGCTTCTGGACAGAGCCTTTGCCGCCATAGCGCCGCAGATCAACCGGGTAAGTCAGTTGATACTGAAAACCACTGGCCACCTCAACCTGGTCAGACGTAATCCCGGTCTCCTCCTGCAGTTCGCGAAATGCACACAGCAATTCTGTCTCGCCATCTTCCATATGGCCTTTGGGAAGATCCCAGCGGTCAGCATGTTTCATCAGCAGAAATCTGCGAGTCGGCGTTTCACAAATAATCAGGAATCCGCATGCCACAGGATTTGCGTTGATCAAGGCATCACTCCTTTTCTGTCGTCCTTACGCAGATTACGTTGCCGCAATCCTGCTCCCGAGATTCGCAGCACTTCGTTCTTACCGGAAACATGCAGGAGAATCCGAGTTAAGCCCGTAGCCGGATCATATCACACGTAAGTGACCTGTTTCGTCTGCAGCGAGTGTTTCTGAAACGCACTTCGTCATCTAAACTCCTTTCCTGTTGATCCCTCAGGTTGATCTCTCAGGAGGGAACTACACGCAGTCGTATCGGGATGGCCGCAGGTCGACCGACCGTATTCTCTCGGCACGCTCTGTAGTTCTCCTGCGTTGAGTTGGCCGACCGCGATTCAGGAAATGGAGTTCGTTGTGCAGGCACTGCAATCCGAGAATCAGTCTCCCGGCATGGCCGGCAGAATCCTGTTCCTGCTCCTGCTGCTGCCAGCGGGATGGTCTGCAGTGAGAAGCACGAGTCCGGGAGACCTTCCCGAACTCAGGTTCTCCGTCAGTCGGCCGGCACTGGTCTTTGAAACGCTCATTTTCGATCGCAGCAGTATTGAGGCCGAATCTCGTCCGCTGATTTCAGAAGAATTCTATTTTCGCAACGAAGGAGCTGAGCCAGTTCGCATTGTTGAGCTTATTCCGAGCTGCGGCTGTCTGAAACCAGTAGTTTCGTCGTCTGAAATTGCCGCTGGTGAATCTGGCCGCATTACAATTCCCGTGCGTACAGCGAACGAACCGGCGGGGAAGCGTGAATACCTGGTGACCGTTCGCTACGAAGATCCGCATCCCCGGGAAGTGACGCTGACATGGAAAATCCTGCTGCCTCAGAAAAAAATCCTGGTTGAGCCGCGCGTGCTGATGGTGATTGGTGAGGTTGCATCAGACGACCACTACGAGATCACTGTTTCGGACTTTCGTCCAACGCACAAGGAAAGTCCTCTGCAACTTTTGCGTACAGAATCAGCCCCGCACTTTATCTCCGCGAAAGTTGCCGGTCAGTCTGTGACAGACTCCGGAACCAGAACCACTCTGCAGGTCTCATTCAGCGATGATCTCCCACCGGGACAGCACCGTGGAATGATCTCAGCGTTTACAACCGACCCGGAATACTCCGTGCTGCAGATTCCGGTGATTGTGGGTCGGCCGCAGGCGGCTGAATCGGAACAGATTCGAGTGAGTCCGGAGATGGCCAGACTGGTATTCCTCCGAGCTTCGCCGGAGGAATCGCAATCTACTCAGGTCACCGTGACCACACCGTCAGGATGGTCGCCGATTCAGGTGACATCATGGCCGGAACAGATCGACGCACAGCTGGTGCCTTCAGCCAACCCAGGGGGAAGTGATTCGGACCAGCAGTCAGGTAAGGTACAGCTTCGCGTGCAGCTGACTGAAGAACCGTCTTCAGGAGTCGAACAGGGAGTGATCTCAATCGACTTTGAAACTACGGACGGTCCGCGGTTGATCTCATTCCCGGTGTTCATCGTACGACTCTGATAGCCCGCTGGTTCACCCTGCTGGAGCCCCACCCCGGGATATCCGTTGTGGCAGGATGCAATTGTTTCAGGTGGGCAGGATTTTCAACACCGGCCCTGAGCTGGCCTTTATGGCAGTCGGTGCACTGGCAGAGGCCTGCTCATAATCGTCGATATATTCGTAGTAAACGTTCCGCTGCCGCGGAATGTATCCGGCATTCACAATGCACTTCCTGATCCGATCAATGGTCAGATGGTGCACGGTTCCTGCCTGGGAAACAACATTCTCCTCAATCATCAGGCTGCCCATATCGTTTGCGCCGAAGAGCAGCGCCAGTTGACCGATTTTCTCTCCCTGCGTCACCCAGGAAGACTGGATGTTGGGGAAATTGTCCAGATAGAGACGGCTGACCGCCTGAGTGCGGAGATATTCGAATGCCCCGGCGGGCGGGATGTGAGCCATATCCGTGTTCTCGGGCTGAAAGGTCCAGCAGATAAAGGCGGTGAATCCGCCGGTCTCATCCTGCAGCTGTCGCAGCCGTTCAAGATGTTCAATTCGCTCCTCCAGTGTTTCAATGTGACCAAACATCATTGTTGCTGAAGACTTTCCTCCGAGCTCATGCCAGACCCGCATCACTTCCAGCCAGCCATCCGTAAGTACCTTGCCTCGAGTAATCTCCTTGCGGACTCGGTCGACAAGGATTTCACCGCCACCACCGGGAATGCTTCCCAGCCCCGCGTCGCGGAGGCGTTCGAGCACTGTCCGGAGCGGCAGCTTGCTGATCTTCGTGAAATGATGAATCTCCGGAGGACTGAATCCATGGATATTCACCTGCGGAAATCGACTTCGCAGAGTCGACAGCATCTCTTCGTACCACTCGAGCGGCAATTTCGGGTGCAGTCCGCCCTGAAGCAGAATCTGATCGCCGCCAAGTGCGACAGTCTCTTCAATCTTCTGGATCAGGGTCTCAATCGGAAGCACGTAGACGTCCGGGTGATTCGGCGGTCGGTAGAATGCACAGAAGTCGCATACAGCGGTACAGGCATTCGTGTAGTTGATGTTGCGATCAATGTTGTAGGTACGATAAGGCTCCGGATGCAGCCGACGCGAAACGGCATCAGCAGCATTACCAATCGCTGTCAGGTCGTGCGACTGCAGCAAGGCAAGGCCCTCTGCCGGAGTCAGTCGCTGACCGTCCACAGCTTTCTCAAGCAGTGACGAGATTTTCATTTCGGAGTTCGACATGGTTGTCCACCAGACTGTGGCGAGCGGCAAGTTCATAAAACAGTTGCAGTCCACTGCGTTCAGCAGAGGACAATCGATAGTGCAGGTTCCGGGTCAGATAACGATAAGCGGTCTGCTCGGAAAGACCCAGCAGCGGAGCCTGTTCGGCTGCAATCGATGCAGCCAGAGAAACACCTTCATCACGTGCCCGTGACAGTCCGGCGGCCAATGATTCAGACGCACAATTTTCTCGAGCCGCCCAGACTGCGAAGACGAATGGAAGCCCGGTCCACTCGTACCAGAACTGACCGAGGTCAATGACCCTGCAGAACTGTTCGGAAGGAGTGTGCATGGCCCGATCGCCAATCAGGAGTACCGCATCGGCCTCAGAATGGTGCAGCCCCAGTTGCAGGCTCAATGGTTCCGTCTGCGGATACACTCCGAAGTGCTCTGCGAGAATAATTCTGGCCAGAGCAGCACTGGTGCGAGACCCCTCATCCAGTGCAAGTGTGCGGATCTCAGCCGGATTTCTGCGAAAGAACAACCGTACGCTGAGGACTTCACCTCGAGCAGCTACGCAGGCGTCAGAGACAATCTGATAACCAGGCGTACGGAAGTATTCCACGGAGGGAATCAAAGCCACGTCCAGTTCCTCGCAACGCAGCTGGTCTGCAAGTCGACTGGGGAAATCCAGCGTCAGGTTTGCCTCGGGAAAGCACCTTTGCAGGGTCTGTACCAGCGGTCGCGAGTTCAGATAGCTCACGGCGCCGATACGAGTCGAATTCTGGGCGGAAGAAGACATCTGTTGATGAGTCCACACGGTTTTCTTACGAATTCTGCTTCTGGGCCAGTGGAGTGCGATAATCTAGGAGACAAATCGGCCAGCGAGAAGCGGCAGGTCCATAACGGAGCGAAAGAACATGATCTGGGAACCGTTTTTCTGAGCTCTGCTTAACTGTGAATGGAAAACAGGAGCCTGCTGGCTGCTGTTTTCTCTCTCTGTCTGTCGATAAACTTCACGCTCCGTGCCAAAGAGCAGGTCGCCAGTGCGCGTTGCGGCGGAGTTTCGTCCACTGTCTGCCAAAGAGGATCGGTGATCCCTGTCTTGTCGGCAGCCAATACTGCAATTGATTCATCCGCCGGGTCAGGATTGCCGGGCTCGAACTGCGGAACAGACAAGCACCCTGACAGGCTTCAGATGTCCAGATCAGCAGACCAGAATCTTGCCAGTAGCTTCGATCGGCGATTTGCTGACCTCGTCACCAGCGCTGAACAGTTCATTCCGGATCTTGCATCAATGATCCTGCAGGAGGCCCGCGCCGCTCGCGCCAGCGATATTCATCTCACACCCGGAACCGCAGCGCTGGACATGCACTGGCGGGTCGACGGTGTGCTGCACCGGATCGCGGGCTTTGAGCGGGAAATAGCGGGGCGGCTGGTGGCACGCCTGAAGGTTCTGGCTGGCCTGCTTACGTATCGTACGGATATCCCTCAGGAAGGCCGTGTCTCTCGCGAACTGTTCGACGGGGAAACTCGAATCGCTACGTTTCCGCTTCTTCACGGTGAACGCGCGGTAGTGCGATTGTTTGCCGATTATGGTCAACTTCAGCGGATCGAACACCTCGGCATGCACCAGCAGAGTGCTGCGGTACTGCATGAACAACTGCAGAATACCTCAGGTGTAATCCTGATCTGCGGCCCCTCCGGGAGCGGAAAGACAACGACTGCATATGCATGTCTGCGGGAACTGGTCTCCGCTGCAGCCGGATCCCGTTGTGTGATGACACTTGAGGACCCTGTGGAGATGGCGATTCCCGGGGTCGCGCAGGCTCAGGTGAAGCCTGCCGCCGGATTTGATCTGTCAACGGGAGTGCGTTCACTGATGCGACAGGATCCGGATGTGATTCTTGTCGGTGAAGTGCGGGATTCGGACACTGCGGAGGCAGCATTTCAGGCAGCGCTGACAGGTCATCTGGTACTCACCACGTTTCATGCCGGAACGGCGGTCGAAGCGGTCACTCGCCTTGGGGAAATGAACCTCGAGCCAGCACTGATTCGCAGTGTGCTTCGCCTTGTGATCTGCCAGCGGCTCCTGCGACAAAGCTGTCCCCATTGCCTGAAGTCGGATTCGTCTTCGACAGGCATGTCTGCCGCCTGTCAGCAGTGCGGTGGTACCGGATACCATGGTCGTTTTCTGCTCACCGAAGAACTGGATCCGCAGCATGACGTGGTGGCGAAGGCCATTCTGAATCGCGTCGATTCGGCAGCCCTGAGAAATGCTGCGCAGGATTCCGGACAGGCTGATTTCCAGCAGGCTGCCGCTGCCGCTGTTGCAGCTGGAAAAACCACCGCTATTGAAGTGTTTCGCGTACTTGGTAAAACACTCCTGCGCTAAGCCGGACTTCTGGCATGTCAACTCGTGCCCGGCATGCTCCCCTGCCGCGGCGGCAGTCCATTTACGGGACGTTTCGCTGCCAGGTCATCGATGAAAGTTTCTGGTGTCTAAGCAGTTATTCGCAGTCTCAGCTGATCTTCACCTCGATCTCTGCTTAGAGGCGGAAGGTGACTCATGAGTGCAGGGCTTGATCAGCTGAAGGCTTTTACGCTGGAACTGACCCAGCTGATGCGGGGGCATTTGCCGCTGGAGAGCTCGCTGCGCGCGGCCGGTCGTTTCCGTGGAAGTCAGCTGCAAACACTCTGCGAGCGAGTGCAGGGGAGACTCGAGCAGGGTGAGCGTCTGGATGACATCCTGGCTGCGGAATCGGCGCTGCCGGAGATACTTACAATAGCTGTCGTTGCCGGAGCACGAACAGGACGTCCGGCGATCATGCTGGAAGTGATGGGCGATTTTGTTGGCGAAGTCATCCAGTTGCGAACGCGAATCGTTCGGGCGGCCATGTATCCGATGGTCATTATGGCCATCATTTCGCTGTTGCTTTCCGTAGTGGTTCAGGATCATCTGTCGAAGTTTCTGACGCTGACAACCGACCTTGCGGCAGAACTGCCGACGGCGCTGTCGTCTGTCCTTGTTCTGAACATAACATTCCCGCAGTGGGTGCTCATTCCCCCTTTTCTGATCCTTTCGATCGTCTTCTGGTGGTACCTGAGCGGACGTTCTGCTGCGTTGCGTTTCGGCGGAGGTGCAGGATTACTGGTGGTTCTTCCTGGTTTTCGTGCGCTGCTGCAGAACCTGCAGGGCTGGGTTTTCTGTCGCCTGCTGCTGCAATTGCTGCGACATGAACTGCCGCTGCAGGATGCGCTGACGATAGCTTCTCGGGCGGCAGCAGGAAGCAGATTCAGCAAAGAACTGCTTCGACTTGCCCATCAGATTGAAGCTGGTGGCGATTGCCGGGGCATTGAACTGCCACACCTGCCTCCACTGCTGGCCGCATGTCTGGTCCGCGGCGAACGCAGCGAGAAGCAGATGCAGCACTCGCTTTCTTCGGCAGAGGCGTTTTATCGCGGTCGGTTTGAACATCAGGTAATGTGGAATCAGCTGCTGCTGCCTCCGGCGATGTTCATTACCGTTGGTGGGGGCAGTGTTCTGGCCTACGCATTGCTCGTTTTCTGGCCGATTTTTGAATTCTACCTGATGCTCGGAAAGCCCTGACAAGGCGTCCTCAATTGGCAACGTTTCGCTACAAAGCAGTACTGGAAGACGGCATTTCCGTATTTGGAACGGAAGACGCTCCGGATGATGCTGCGCTTGCCGCACAACTGAAATTTCGCGGTCTGGAGCTGGAGTGGCAGGAGCGAATTGCCGTCCACGATTCTTTGACAGAATCGCAGGAAGAGCTTCCCCGACTGGTACAGTTACGGATTGGTGAACGGATCCGCGAAGCCCTGCTTTCCGGATTACCTGCACATGAGGCAGTACGTGCGGTTGCTGCTGAGCCGCTTGATCATCCCATCATGATGCTTTTTCCCTGGCTGATCTTCAGCTGCGGTTGTCTGACACTGGCCGGGTTGCTGCTGACGCGTGTGATGAATCTTGACAACCAGTGGGCGTGGGGTGTCTTTCTGTTGGCTCTGCCGATTCTGATCCTGTTGCAGGAGTTTGCTCGCTATCAGCTTGTCTGGCGTCCCCGCATGTTTCTTCAGCGGATGGCAACAAAGCTGGAGTCTGGTCTGGAGCTGAACGCTGAGAATTCAGGACTGCTGCCACTTGAGTTTCGGGCAGTTGCAAAGTCCAGTCTGAGCTCCGCCGCACAGGGGCGCGTTATGGCGGAACTGCTTCCGCTGCTGGGGCATAATACCATGGCACGCAATCGTGTGGCTGTGCGGATGACCGGCCCGTTGCTCATGGGATCCCTGCTCAGCCTGCTCTTCGTCGCGTCGCTCGTATTCGTTGTGCCTGCATTCCGGGAGATCTTCGAGGATTTTGGCATTGAGATTCCGCAGATCGCTCGACTGTTCATCTCCATCAGCGATCTGCTTACAGTTCCGGGCTGGTTTTCTTTACCGCTTGCGCTGCTGGTACAACTGGCCGCGATTGCCGGATTCTGGTGCCTGCTGATCTCTCCACGGTTTGGTCACATGGGTCGTTCTCTGCCACTCATTGGCACCAGTCTCCGCAGTCTTGCCCAGGCTCGATTTGCTCGCTTGCTCGCGGTAATGCTCCGCAATGGTGCTGCTCCTGCGGATGCCGTCAATGCCGCAGGATATGGCAGTGGAGACCGTGGCATTTGGCGGGAATCGGAAAGCCTTGGCAGACAGCTTGAAGAGTCGCAGCGAGATCTGTCGTCGGGCCCGGTTCTGGAGGGCCTGCCGATCAGCCTGCTGCGGATGACAGAAGCCGATCAGAACATTGAGCAACGTCGTGGTGAGGTAGCAGATGTCTTCTCCGGAATTGCTGCGGCGCTTGAGAGCGCTGCCGGAGCACATTCGTCGCTGCTGGTGCTGATTGTGGAAATGGTCCTCGTCATCTCAGCGGGAATGCTGACAGCCATGTTTGCGCTGGCGTTCTTTCAGCCGCTGTTTCGCCAGCTGGGTGGCCTGGCACAGATCATGGTCAGTCCGATGCTGATCGCGGAGGTCTGTCGATGACATTCCTGCGAAACTGGCATTACCTGATGCACAAGCCCGAACCGCTCCGACAGGCGGCACTGCTACTGTCTTTTTCGGGAGCTGCAGGCCGGGGTGACTGTCTGTTGCAGACACTGGACGCTCTGGCTCGGGACAGTCGTGGGCAATGGGGCGACAATCTGCGTCGACTGCACTCCCTGCTTGAAGCAGGTCACTCCCTTTCGTCTGCAATGATGCTGATCGATGATTTCATGCCGGACCAGACAGTAGCTGCGATCAGTGTGGCTGAGGAATCGCACTGTCTTTCGTCGGTGCTGAGTGACGAGGCGCGTCGTCTGAGTCGAGCGATCGCAGCCGAATCAACGGTTCGCCCGGGGCTGGACATGCTGTTTGCATGGCTGCTGGCAGTCGGCACAATGCTGGTTGCGGTGCTGTCGTTCATCTGTATCTGGATCATCCCGAAGTTTCGACGGATCATGGAGGACTTCGGCATTGAGCTGCCGCGTCAACTTTCCAGACTTGCACTGTTCACAGACTTTCTGGTGGGCTGGATGCCGCTGTTGATTCTGCCGTTGCTTGCCACGGTTGCCGGGGGAAGCTGGTTCGGCATGAAAGCCGCGAAGCAAAGGCTGGTCCGCGGAACATGGCCGGTGCTGTCCGCCAGAATGCGTTACCGGCTGCCGGAGGTACTCCGGGCACTGTCGCTGGCTATGGCGTCCGGTGCATCGCTGACTGATGCGGTGGCGGCCGCTATTCATAGTTGTCCTCCGGGCGACGCATCAGACCGGCTGCTGCAGCTCCGCCATCTGCTCGAATCCGGAGAACAGCTTTTTCCAGCGATGGAGAAAGCCCGCATCATTCACGACAACGAACGGTCACTGCTCGAATCTGCAAAGCTGGCCGGGAATGCCGACTGGGCGATGCGGCAACTGGCCGTTCGTCTGGAAGAAAAGAGCCGCCGCCGGGCAGAGTTCTGCCTGATGCTGCTGGAGCCCACACTGGTGATGGTCAGCGGCGGCGTCGTGCTCTGGGTTGGAACTTCAGTGCTGGTCCCGTTGCTCAAGTTGATTAATGATCTGTCATGATGCACCGTATGCGAACAACTTCAGCAGCAACATCCGCTCAGCGAAGCGGTATCCTGATGCTGGAACTGACAGTTGCCATGCTGCTGCTGGGAGTGGTCATCACCCTGCTGGGGCAGGGGATCTCTGTGGTCCGGAAGCAGCAGGGGCTGACGAAATTCCAGGTCCTTGCTCGAATTGAGCTGACTAATCTGGAACGAACTTCTTCAGTGGATCTGCAGAGCTGGAGGTTGTCGGAGGATTTTCTCAGGCACTTCCCGGATGCCACACTGACCACCAGCCCAGTTGACATGATGCCTGGTGATCTTCCGCTCAGCCGAACTGTGGAAGCAACAATCTCGCGCAGGTCTGTCCACGGAATCCTGCAGAGTGTGAGGCTGGTTCTCTGGCCGCAGGCGTCGGGAGCAGATCCATGATTCGACGCCCAAACCCCAGTGCTGCGTTGCCGGGAAGAGCGGGGATGAGCATTCCCACAATAATCGTTTACCTGACGGTTTCCGCCGCAATCCTCGGGATCGGAACGATGACGGTGCACTCAGTTCTGCAGTCAGAGCAGAGAATTCGTGCTGCATCATTGCTGCTGCAGAGTCTGCAGCAACTGGAGGAATTGCTGGAACATGACTTCAGAACGGCAGTTGTGCAGGAACTGAGCTCTGATCGTCTGCAGCTGCAGAATGATCAGGATTCGATCAGCATCGTCTGGACTGTCAGTCAGTCGCGTCTGGATCGCGTGGAGCGAAGCGGGGACACGGTGCAGTCTCGCGACCGCATGATTTTTCCGGCAGGGTGTCGCCTGCAGTTCGGCCTGCGTGATGACGGTGGATTTGACGTGATCGTGCGGGAGGGCTATGGCACGGTTCGCTATCCTGCAGCGGGCGATGGAGGGACGATCCTGCATCAGCCGGACGCTGCTGCCTGGCCTCGTCCCCCGCGCGGGACGGCCGAACCGAAGACCGTATCGTTGCATTTTCCCGAGTCTCGACGGCAGAACATTCCGGAGGGTTCCGAATGAGACACTCGGCGGCAGTACCCGGGACTGCATTCCCTCGGCGTGGCGCGGTACTGGCAATCGCTCTTGTCAGCCTCGGCCTGGTAGCCGGCATCATTGGGCATCAGGTTGTTCGAGTCACTCGGGAGATGCGGCAGCAGCGCATGCAGCTGGCAGAACTTCAGGCACGGAAACTGGCTGAAGCAGTGCTCCGGTCGTCACGGGAAAGACTGCAGCAGGAACCGGAATGGCGTGGTGGTCAGTGGAGTATACCGCGGGGTGTGGTGTCACCGGATTCCACTGCTGACATCCGGATTACCATCGCCGAAGGTCACATTACAGTTCAGGCACATCTGCCGACAGCAGCGGGC
>JALRDR010000071.1 GCA_023262145.1 Planctomycetaceae bacterium
GCAGCTGATGGGAGAATTCTGATAATGCCGGCAGTGCGACAATCCCGCGTTCGCGGATTCACACTTGTGGAAGTACTGGTGGTGGTTCTGGTCATCATGGTGCTGGTTGCGTTGCTGTTGCCGGCAGTGCAGGCTGCTCGCGAAGCGGCACGACGTACTCAGTGTGCAAATAATCTTGGGCAGATTGGCATTGCACTCAGAGTGTACAGTGAGACTCATTCGGTGTTGCCGCCCGGAAGCGTGGCTGTGACGATTCCAGTCACACAGCAGGCACCCCCGGAGGGTCCGGGCTGGATAGCCCTGATCATGCCGCAACTTGGCTATCCTGCAGTCTGGGCTGCAATCAACTCAGAGCAGCCGCTGCGTTCCTTTGTCCGCTGGCCGAACCAGGGAATAACCGAAGTGAATGCTGATCTGTGGTCAGGGGCAGATGAACCGGCATCCACCGGTGAAGTGATGATCCCGGAGCATGTCTCGGTACCAATTCTCCGCTGCCCCAGTCAGTGGCGGTTTGGCACAACCGGGAAGGAAGCGGGAGCTTCTTCCTATGCTGGCAGTCACCATAGCAGTGAACGGCCCATCATGGATGATTCTGATGGTCTGCTGTACGTCAACAGTTCCGAGTCGCTCGAGGCAATTCCTGACGGCGCCGCGCAGACTATTCTGGCGGGGGAATGGACTTCGGGAAACGCCGGCTTTGGATATCTGTACGGCGATCGAGGCACGCTGCGGAACGGTCTGGTCAATAACGCGGCAAGGTCCGGGCTCGGGAATCAGCAACTGAGCGAGCTTGACAATCGACCGCTTGAAGAGCTGACCGAGGAAGAACGCGAACGAAAGCTGCAGCAGTTTCGAGTGGTCGGAGGCTTCAGCAGTAATCACAGTATGCAGATCAACTTTCTGATGGCTGACGGGAGTGTCCGACCACTGGCGACAGCGATGGCATCCAGCGTGCTCAGCAGGATGATTCGTCGCGATGATGTGCGTGACATCGAATTCTGAAGAAAGCAATGCCGCTGCGTATACCGATCCTGACCAGAGCAGTTCACGCTGATCCATACAAGGGACGAATCACCTGTCCATCAGAAATCTGAATCGGTCGGTCCACATGGTCCAGAAAATGATCGGCCGGATCCACACCGAGTGCTGAAAAGATCGTGGCGATCACATCCCACGGCCCCCACGACTGAGAGTCCGGGTAGGCGCCGCTTTCATCTGAAGCACCGACAGTCGTTCCGGGCTGCACACCAGCGCCGGCAAAGGCAATGGAATACACGGATGCCCAGTGCTTTCGTCCCGGAGCAGCCCCGGCGAATCGTGGCTCCAGTGCCACCAAAGGAGCGCGACCGAATTCTCCCATCGCGATTACCAGTGTGCTGTCCAGCATTCCGCGCTGATCGAGGTCTTCAATGAGTGCCGAAAACCCCTGATCGAATCGCGGCAGCAGATGGTTACGCAGCCCGTAAAATATGTCATTGTGCGTATCCCATCCGTAACTGTCCGTACTTTGTGGTGCCTTGTCCTGCCCGCGATTACTGTAGGACCAGATCACGGTGGTCAGCGGAACCCCAGCCTCCGCCAGTCGGCGAGCCAGCAGGCAGGCCTGCCCCGATCGATTCAGCCCGTAGCGGCGACGCAGTGATTCCGGTTCGCGGCTGAGATCAAACGCTGTTCTGGCTTCCGGACGTTCCAGCATCCGAAATGCCTGCTCATAGAGCGCGTCCTTTTCCAGCATCAGTTTCTGAGCAGCCAGGTCCTTTCGATGATCTTCAAGGGACTGCAACAGGCTCTTTCTTGTCTGCATCCGAATTCCCGGCAGGTCTGCATGGGGCAGCAGTGACGGAATTGCCACGGGTTCCGTAGCTACGTCGCCCAGCGTCAGAGGATCGAAGCCGCGTCCCAGAACGCCACCGAACTGTCCGGGAGCTTCCAGTTCCGGAACAAGGGCCGGACCATTCAGATGGATCGCGGTTTGTGAAAACTCTGTGGCTGGTCGCACGCGCTGAAGCACCGCCCCGTAACACGGGTGATCATCAGTCGCCGGGGGAGGATTTGCAGATCGTCGTCGATGGTAGCGTCCGGTCATTGCCAGATAGAACGCAGATCCATGGTCCAGATCTTCATGAGACATACTGCGAACGATGCTCAGACGATCAGCCACCTGAGCAATCTGCGGCATATGCTCACAGAACGACACACCGGGAATTCGTGTGTTGATGGCAGAGAATTCGCCACGGATTTCGAGCGGTGCGTCCGGCTTCGGATCCCACATGTCCAGGTGGCTCTGACCGCCACTGGCGAATACCACGATGACAGACTTTGCCCGCCCGAATCCGGGAACCTGACTGGCAGGGATTTCTGCTTTTGCTGACCCGCACGCTGCACCTGCCAGCAACCCACTCAGCCCACACCCCAAACCCTGACGCAGCAGTTGCCTGCGCGGCTGGAAGCTATGAGGATCCTGCAGAGTGATCTGCGTCATTGATCAGCACCTGTGCATGCAGTAAGCGCCGACTGTGGCACCCGGATTTCGCTGCCGGAACAGTGTCCGAACCGCAGCGACTCCCCTGCAGCATACCGCAAATCACATCAAGGAGTGAAGCGGGTTGTCGGGCAGTGCATGTGATCTGACGAATCTGTCAGCACAACTGCAGGCCGCAGGGCAGTGCTTCACCCAGCAGAATTCCCGCCGATTCCTGCGTCAGCTGCCCGCCCTCGCGGATCAATGCCAGCACTTCCATACTGGCTCCCTGCTGCTGCAGGGTCTGCGACAGCTGATCGCGCAGGGACTCACTGACATCACGGTATCGATCTCCTGTTCGTCGAGCCAGCTGCATTAATGCGAACTGCACCGTTGCAGATGACAGGTCTTCCTGTTGGAGCAGTTGTCTGATCCACTCCTCTGCGATTGCTGTTGGCAGCACAGTGTTGAGTGGGCCGTAAACCGGCACGCGGCTGCCCATCCGCCCCACCGCCCAGATGAGTGCCCTTTGCACTGCTGCAAACGACTTGCGACCGGACAGGTCAATGGCTGCCGCACCAAGTTCGATGCGAGTTCCGGTTTCCAGCAGCTCGCTGGCCCCCAGCATTCTCCAGATTTCAGCAGCTTCGTGATTCCCGGATGCGTAGCTGCCACCCTTGCCGCGGCCACTCTGAACCTGACGTATCCTTTGCCGCAGGGATGGCAGCACCTGAGCGGCAATCTGTCTTTGCCGAGCAGCAGAGAAGCCACCTGAAATGCGCCGACAAAGCGTTCTCAGTTCCGCCAGACATGCAGGGTGCTGATACAGAACCTGACCGCGCAGCAGCTTCCAGAGCTCTTCAACACGCCAGTCATCAGCCGCCATTCCGAACCCCGGACGCAGACAGTAGCCGGCCAGATTCAGCCAGCGTGCTTCGTGCTGCGCGCTGCGGCGACGCCCCTCCTGTAACTCCATCAACCTCAGCCACATCGCTCTCAACAGCGAAGGTGGCCAGTCTTCACGTGACTGAGCTGTGGCTTCAGACAGATCTGCAAGACATCTGTCAGGTGGTCGCAGTGAAGCGGCGAATATCTCACGCAGGATTTTTTCCGCAGCCTGAACCTGTTCCTCATCGACAATGCCGCTCTGCTCCGCAGTCCCCATATGTACGACCCGCTGTGTATCAACAGCAGACCGAACGTCGAACTGCAGCTGCCAGCGACGCGAACTGTCAGTCTGCTCACACCAGAGCTGCAGTGTTCCGATCTCTGTCAGATGAGCGGATAGTCGGGCTGACACTGCCTTGCACTCGTCAGTCCTGCGACTGGTCAGGATTGTGCGAACCGGTGGTAACGCAGTCAGCTGCTCCGGGTCAGGGTCGATAATATCGCCCGGCAGATCGGTGAGACGTGTCGCCGAGGTGAACACCGGAAACTCCACCGGCTCCGCCGTTCGGACCTGAAAAGTCTGCTGCAGTGTATGCGTTGTCCCTGCTGCTTCAGTTCCAGCCGGCACCAGACAGACTGCGGCTGGCTTTCCATCACCCTGAGCTGCCCCGATGTAATAGCTGCGTGCCAGTCCGGCCACGATCCGCACGCCTGTTCCACGCCGGGCAAGCCCGAAAGCTGCCGCTCCCTGCGATACTGCAAGGTCAAGTCGTGCATTCCTGAGGATTCCCGGCTGGTAGTCATTTCCCTCCACCGAAAACAGATCACGCAGCACTGCCAGGACACGTTGCTGCAGCAGTGGGCTTTCAAAGAACCCGCCATTGAACAGGACCAGGTCGGGGGCCGCAGGTGCTGATCTCTCACTGTGCTGCGGGTCCTTACAGCCCGCGTGGATTGAAAGAAACTGACTCAGGTAACGACTGATTGCCGGATCGCTGGCAAATGGCAGTCCGAACTCCTGAAATCCGGACTGCCTCGGCTGTGGTCGTTCGCCCCTGCTGACCGCCGGCAGAAATCCTTCGATCAGTAGCTCCAGAATCTGCTGCTGCTGTAACGTCACCTGCAGCGAGCCGCCGATCAGACGCGACCCGCCTCCCCCAATCGCAAGAGTGTATTCCTGCGGTGGGTTCTGCCCCAGCAGTATCTCCTTGGCGTTTCGTGCCTCCGGGATCAGTCGACTCCATTGCGCAGGCGACAGCGGCTGCTCCGGCGACAGCAGGTTTTCCACGTAATGAGCGATTGCCAGGTCCAGATTATCGCCCCCCAGAAGCAGGTGATCGCCGACTGCTGCACGATGGAACTCAACGCCTCCTTCTTTCGCCCGCGCCTGAATCAGACTGAAGTCTGTTGTTCCCCCGCCAATATCACAGACCAGAATTGTCTGACCCGGGAGCACCTGCGTTTCCCACGAATCCTGATGGTGGTGAATCCAGGCGTAGAACGCAGCCTGCGGTTCTTCAATCAATGTCGGGCGAGGAATTCCTGCTTTGTGAGCCGCGGCAACTGTCAGCTCACGAGCCACTTCGTCGAACGACGCGGGAATCGTGATGACGACGTCCTGTTCGGCCAGCGGAGCCTGAACATGTGTGGCGTCCCAGGCATCACGAATCTGTCTCAGACAGAAAGCAATGGCATCGACTGGTGACATTCGCACAACATCTTCGGCTGCATGCCATGGCAGGATTTCCGCCCGACGGTCAACTCCCGGATGGCACAGCCACGATTTTGCTGACTCAACCGTACGCCCGGGATTTGCAGCGCCCATGATGCGAGCCAGACGCCCGACGATCACTTCAGGTGGTTGCTTTTGCCATGGCAGCTGCAGTTGCGCCCCGGTCGGCAGCTCAGAGCCGGGGCTGAATACGAACGAAGGCAATGTCTCCAGTGCTTCCGTCTGCCCGGGGGCTGTCAGCTGAGGCACAGGGAACGTCTGAACCTCAGGCTTACCCTGCTGTGTGTCGATAAAACTCACAGCATGGTTGGTTGTCCCGGAATCGATGCCGATAATGAATCGTGGTGCGGCACTCGCTTCGGATGCCTCCGGATCCACTCCCGAAGTTCCGGTATTACTGTTGATCACGGTACTTTTCGGCTTCCTGCTGTTCTGGTCTGTGGTGCATTCTGAGTTCATGCGGACAGGCATTCAGCCTGCTGCAAAATGACGATAAACTATACTTCAGGCGATGCACCAGTCACCTGATCAGGGGCCGCCGGCCCCGTTGATTCAGCAGGTTGGGAACAAAGATCTCTTGCGAGTGTGACTTTTTTTTGTGATGGTGTCACTGTTATATCAGCTCAGTGCGGTTGTTCTGCGGAGGTCATGATGAAGCGACGACATTTTCTGGTTGCATCTGCAGCAGGAGTTGCCGGATATTCGTTCAGTCGCCCGAATGCAGCTGCGCCCGTTTCAGCAAGCCAGTCGGTACCTCCCGGAAAGGCCAGAACCACCATCCTGTTTTTCCTCAGCGGTGGCGCTTCACACATTGACATGTGGGACATGAAGCCGGCAGCCCCCGCTGAGTATCGGGGCCCGTTTCAGCCGATCCAGACTTCCGCACCGGGGATCAGTCTTTCCGAGCACCTGCCGTTGCTGTCCCAGCAGGCTCATCACCTTGCTCTTCTGAACAGCGTCGGGGGCAGCGTCAGCACCAACGATCACCACGCCGGCTACTACTACAATCTCACCGGGCATCAGCCGGACCAGACATTTCTGACCCTTGGCAATAACCGCAAGCCTTATCATGACGACTGGCCGGCCATGGGTGCTGTGGTGGCAGCGAAACGTCCACAGCATGCAGAACTGACGAATGCGATTACCATTCCGCACACAGAAGGTGCTCCCGCTTACACCCGTCCCGGGCAGTTCGCTGCACGTCTGGGTACGCAGTACGACGCATTATTCGTCAACGGCAGCAGAGAGACCCCGCTTACCTTTCAGGCGCCCGCCATAGCACTGGATGCAGACGTTTCTGCAGCGCGGCTGCGTGATCGTGCTTCCATGCTCCGATCACTTGACGCTGCTCGGCGAGATTTCAGCGGCGGCAGTGCTGCCCGCAGCTGGACAGCCCAGCAGGAGCGAGCGTTCACATTGCTGACCTCGCAGAGAACCACGGCGGCATTCGATGTTTCACAGGAACCGGACTCTGTACTCGACCGCTACGGTCGAGGTATCAATGGAACAAGTCTGATTCTGGCGCGAAGACTTGCTGAAGCAGGAGTCCCGTTCATCACAGTGTTCTGGATGGGAGACACCAAACAGGCGGATCAGCGGAAGTGTGCCAGTGGCGGAGGATGGGACACTCATGGCAACAATTTCAACTGCCTGAAGGACTGGCTGTTGCCCGAATTCGATCGTGGGTTTTCCGCATTGATCAGCGATCTGCAGGAACGCGGCATGCTCGATGAAACGCTCCTGCTGGTGACCAGCGAAATGGGTCGCAAGCCACGCATCGGAGATCCTCGATCCGGTGGACCTTCCGGTGCTGGTCGAGATCACTGGACGCATTGCCTGACGGATGTCATGGCCGGAGGCGGGATCAGGGGAGGACAGGTATTCGGCAGCAGTGATCGCTATGCTGAGTACCCGGAAGAAAAGCCCGTCTCGCCATCAGACGTCACCCGTACCGTCTACCACGCGATGGGAATTGAAGACCTGACAGCGTTTGATAATCAGAATCGCCCCTACCAGCTGCTGGATGCAGGGGAACCGCTGCTGGATTTGTTCTGAGCCAGGATGACAGCAGAATTCGCCGCGTTGTGATGACTGCAGGTCAGGAAATGATCCGAGTGATCTCTCCGGTATTGGGATCGGCAAGCAGTGCTTTTTCACGATCTTCGTCAGTGCGGTACAGCACGAGCGTCACTTCATTCCCGTTGCCGTTGAAGATGAGTTCATCGGTGAACCCTTTCATCAGCAGCAGTCCGCGTCCGCTTGCCAGCATCAGTTCCGGATTGGTGCACCGTTCCATAGCTGCGCCGACATCAAACCCGGATCCCTCATCACAGATACAGATCCAGAGTCCAAAGAGCCCCACGATTTCGGTGACTTTGATCTGGCGTGAGCGATATGGCTCCTGCAACTCACGTTCGCGAGCAAGCTCGATAAATGCTGACGAACCACCTTCCTTGAGTTCGGAGCTGATTTCCAGATTGCCATGGTAGAAGGCGTTGTTCAGTGCTTCTTCGAGAGCCATACAGAAGTGATTCTGGCGACCCGCGTCGACAATATCAAAATCAGAAACAGACGACAGTAAACGCTCTCGCAGCGGCGAAATCAGACTGCGTCGGGTCGGGACCTCGAAGTGCGTGACCCGCAGATGGCGGGACTGCACCAACTCGGTCTCTTTCCATACATCGTCAGAGGTCATGGCTGCTATACCTGGATCCTGAACCTGCTCACACAAACCGAATGACTCGTCCATGTCAGAAAGCTTACACACCCGGAACAGAAATTCCCATCTCACCGCAGCTTTCCGTAACCTCCAGCAGCCGTGACGGAACGACCTGCGGGGATACACTGTGGAAGAGCGGCAGTTGTTGTCGCGGAATTCTATCTTAAACTCCCGGATGAATCATTGTTTCTGTCCGCCTCGAAACTGCAAAATCGCACTCTGCCCCGGTTTTGATTCGAGTGACTTGGATCAGCGAAGCTGTAGCGATTATTGGCTCGGTGCCGGAAAAAGCCTCGCCTGATCGGCAAAATCAATGCAAAACACACAGACTGGCCCTTGAGATGACATCTGAATGCAGTGGCGAGCGGGAACCCGCAGTGATTCTCGGAAGTCGGTGTGAGTTCGACGATCAGCACATGCGTTCACAACGATCGGATTTCGAAGTCACACCGCGACGTTTCGGTTGTATTCAAGGACAACGTGTCGTCAAATAACCTGCAGGACGCAGATTCCTCTGCAGACTTCCCGCCAGCCTCCTGTTCGGTCCTGCCGGCAGGCTCAGCATTGCATGTTGTGCAGGTCCGTGCCTGACCATTATTCCCGCCTGAAGAATCTGAGTGAGATCAATGACGAATTCGTCTGACGAAGTGACCTCTGAGGTTGTTGTGAGTGTGCAACCGGACTATCCCCGCCGCGGCATCGTCCGCCAGGCTATTACAGCAGTACTCAGTTTTCTGCTGGTTGCAGTCCCGGGAACTCTGGGAGGTCTGTTTTTTCTGGATCCGATCCTGCGTCGAAAAAAGTCCGGCGGCAATTCTGACTCCGGGGCTGTCCAGGCCCGCAAGGACAGCGAAGGTTATATTCGTCTGGACGTCACTCGCGACGCAATTCCCGCCGATGGCACACCAGTTTCCGTGACTGTTTTTGATGACATTGATGATGCCTGGAACAGATTCAGCAATGTTCCCGTTGGCAGCATCTGGTTGCGCCGCGGCACCGACGGAGTTGTCTCTGCGTTCAATTCCATCTGTCCCCATCTGGGATGTTCCGTCAATTTCCGCCGCGCGGAAAATGATTTCTTTTGTCCCTGCCACACCAGCGCCTTCGGCCTTGATGGGGAAAAGACGAATCAGATCCCACCCCGCGGCATGGACTCACTCGATGTTTCTCTGCGAACTGCAGGAGAGACCGACAGCAACGGTTCAGAAATCTGGGTTCGATTCTGCAATTTTCGCCGCGCCACCGCTGAAAAGATCGAGATCCAGTAGTTGCTTCGTCTTTGCTGTGCCTGTTCACCGCAGAGATCCGGCACTGGTGGCTCAGATCCCTCCCTCCCTCTGCGGCCCGCACCTGATACACAACAACCAGCTTGAAGGCTGTTTCGATGAAAATGCTGATTGACTGGATGGATGACCGAGTTGGTATTCGTGGAATGCTCCATGAAGCGCTGTATGAGCGAGTGCCGGGTGGCGCGCGATGGCGTTATGTCTGGGGAAGTACGCTGGTCTTCACGTTCTTGCTGCAGGTGATTACCGGGTTCATGCTCTGGTCAGCTTACAGCCCCAGCACCCGCACGGCATGGGAAAGCGTGTATTTCATTCAGCATGAAATGTTTCTCGGAAGCATTATCCGCGGGCTGCATCATTACGCCGCCCAGGCCATGGTTGTGCTGATGGCAATTCATCTCGTCCAGGTTGTCATCGACGGGGCGTACAAGGCTCCGCGCGAGGTCAATTTCTGGCTGGGTATCGTGCTGATGATGATTGTCCTCGGTCTTTCACTTACCGGGTATCTGCTTCCGTGGGACCAGAAGGGCTACTATGCAACTCAGGTGACCACCAACATCATGAGTGTGACTCCGATCGTGGGAGCAGAAGTTCAGACTCTGGCCCAGGGCGGTAATGAATATGGCCACCTGACGCTGACCCGTTTCTTTGCCATGCATGCAGGTCTGCTTCCTGCTTCACTGGTGGCTTTTCTGGCCCTGCACATCATGGTCTTTCGCCGCCATGGGCTCACTGTGCACGATGAAAAACATGCTCCTGACACCACTTTCTGGCCGGACCAGGTACTCAAGGATGCGGTCGCCTGCCTGGCTGTGCTGACAGCCGTCCTTGCCCTGGCTGTGCTTCGGCCTGCGGAACTCAGCGCCCCGGCGGACCCGGCAGTAAAGTTTGATGCTGCCAGGCCGGAATGGTACTTCCTCTTTCTGTTCCGCTTTCTGCGTTTTCAGGCTGTGGAAGCACTGGGCCTGACCTTCGGGGCCATTATCGTTCCCGGAGTTATCATGGGCATCATCGCGGTGATGCCAATCACTGCCAGACTGCTGGGTAACTTCGGACACTTCCTGAATCGTGCCTTTATCTGGCTGATGGCAGCGGGTGTTGTCGCACTTACGGTCCTCGCAGCCTGGGAAGATGCCAACGACAGTGATCATCAGGCGGCGCTGGCAGAATCACATCGTGATGCGAAGCGGGCCATCGAACTCGCCTCGGGCCCCGATCGAATTCCGGTTGACGGAGCGGTCTCACTGCTGCGGCGTGACCCGTTTACGCAGGGACCGCGACTGTTCGCTCAGCACTGCTCCAGTTGCCATCGCTGGAATGGCCATGACGGCCGAGGCTCTCTGATTCGTGATGCTGTGGCCGACGGCGCAATCGGAGAGGCTCCCTACACCCTGCCGGTTGCCGCTGACCTTGGGAATTTTGGCAGCCGCGATTGGATGAACGGTATTGTGACAGATTACTCCGAGCACTTTCGCTGGATTCAGAACGCCGGCTGGTATCAGGATGCAGTCCAACGATCCGCCGACGGCGAAGAAGTGGAATTCCTCAATCCGGCTGGCTCGGAAATGGCCGACTGGACGTCCGGCATGACGGAGTCACTGCTGGCCGAAGAAAACTCGGGCAACCTCAAGGCGCTGATCGAATTCCTCGCATCCGAGGCCGGTCATGCGCAACAGGAATTTGACCCAGCCCTGGTTGAACTCGGCCGTCAGCTTGCCATTGATGGAAACTGGGCAGGTGATCTGGAAGGTACATCCTGTGCTGGCTGCCACGATACAATCGGCGAACCGTTCCCGGAAACACCGGATGACTCCAATGCCAGCGGCTATCCCACCATGGCTGGTTATGGATCCGCCGCATGGTTGAAGGACTTCATCCGTCACCCGGATGCCGATCGCCACTACGGCTCCCGAAATCGGATGCCGGCTTACGGCTCCGATCAGCTCACCGATGCCGATCTGGATCTGCTGGTACGCTGGATGACCGGGGATTACTCCCCGACCGAGGTTGCCGATTACCCGAATCAGCTGGCCAGACTAAATGCCGGCCTGGCCGGAGGGACAACAACCGAAGCCCCTGCGGCAGCGGCGGCAGAAGAATAGATCACGGCAGCAAACTGGCTGCCAGTTTGCTCTGTCCGCCAGGCATTCCTGTTACGAACGCCAGCCCCGGATCACGAGGCAGGCGTTCTGGCCACCAAAGCTGAAGCTGTTCAGCAGCAGCGACTGCACAGAGGTGGACATGGGCAGATGCTGCTCGGCAGTCGCTTTCGGCATCGCACCGACAATTTGAAAACGTCCGGCAGGTGGGATCAGCTGGTGCTGCAGCATGCAGATGCCCGCGGCCGCATCGATCGCTCCGGTGGCCCCCAGGGCGTGTCCCAGGTGGCTTCTGCCAGTGACGATCAGCGGGCTGCCTGAATTGCTCCCCCAGCACTCAGCGATGGCTCGAGCTTCCTCAAGATCGTGGCATCCAATTCCGATGGCGTGAGCACAGACGACATCAATCTCCGCCATTTCTGTTTCGGCATCCTGGAGCGCCAGCCGCATGGTGCGGCAGAGCTGTTCTGCTGAGGAAATCTGATGTTCTTCACACGCAGGATCAAAAACACTGCTGTAACCAGAAATCTCTGCCAGAATCCGGGCACCTCGTTGCTGTGCTGCTTCAAGCGCTTCCAGCATGAGGAATCCAGCGCCCTCTGCCGGAGTAAACCACCTGCTGTCAGGGTCAAATGGACGACCGTCGGCAGCCGAGGTATTCAGGGAATCCGGCAGCAGTCCGGCGGCCTGCAGAGAACTTACCCCGGCCCTCGTCAGAGCCGCATCAGCACCTCCGGCCAGCATCAGGTCAGCCTCCCCCGACTGAATCAGCCGAAATGCTTCACCGATTGCAACTGCGCCGGAAGCACATCCGGCACTCCAGGAAAGGCAGGGCCCCTGCAGCTTGTGCAGCGTCGCGATATTTCCACTTGCCGCATTCACAATCAGCCGTGGGATGAGAAATGGAGACACCCGATCGACACCACGACTGCCGACGGCATGCTGCTGCTGTTCCAGCTCTGCAATCCCGCCCGCGGCACTTCCTGCCATTACCCCGCCGCGCAGAAGAAGGCTGGGGGTCCATTGTACATCAGCCTGCTCAAGGCTTTCTGCAGCAGCAGCAATGGCGTAGCGAGCGAACAGCGGAATTCGTCGCAACTCGCGCGGGGAAATCCCGCTCAGGGCTGGGATGTCACCGGAATCGACCGCGACGTGTGACCCATCGCGGGAAGCAGCAAGCGAGGAGAATCCGGGGCGGAGCAGGGCGTTCCAGAGGTCAAGGCTGGACGAAATCGGGGGAGCAACCACCCCGATCCCCGTAACAACCACTCGTCGGCGCAGCATGAAGAAGGCTCATCTTCAGAGCTGAAGCATCCATGCATTTACAGCAGGGGCAGGCCATGCGTGGTACGAGACTTCGCACCACGCAGAATCCACAGCAATTGGATCAGCCGGCTGTCTTGTCGGCGATGTAATCAATCGCATTTCCGACGGTCATGATCTTGTCATAGTCCTCGTCGGGAATTTTGACATCAAACTCGTCTTCAAGTGCCATTACCAGTTCGACCACGTCCAGAGAGTCTGCCTTGAGGTCGTCCACAAAGGACTTTTCGCGGCTGATTTCTTCTGTCGGGATGTCCAGTTGTTCACCAACGATCTCGATTACTTTTGATTCAACTTCAGTCGACACTTGTGTTTTCCTCCAGCGTATTCGGACACCGGGAGTTTCCTGCATGCAGTCTCTCGGGCTGCCGTGAAGTCTGCCAACCGCCTGTTTCAGCACCGGCTCAGATTGGACCACGGCCCGATGCAAGATATATCGCTTTTAGCACGTTATGTAAACCCGACCATTCGCAGACGTGCCTGTCGGCTCTCAGCGTCTTGAAAAAGGGTAAGAATGCTGTCCTGAGCAGGGCAGAAACGGGTTTCCCTGACAGGAAAACGCGTCCCATGCCGCGTGCAACACGACCGACTGCCCGTTGCCCGGCAGATTGCCGGCTGCCGTCAGGTTGCGGTGGATGCTCTGGCCGATAAACTGCCTGCAGGCGGCGCGGCGGAATCATCGCGATTCGAGCGGCCGCGCCGGGGGCAGCCCATGTCCGGAGCGGTGATCTGCTGCTCCGTTGCCGTGCAGGCAGCCGTGCTGTCGTGAAGTGCATTTTCGTTTCCCACTCTGGAGGCCCCGTCCATGCTTCAGCGATCTTTCTTACCCACTCTTCTTATTGTCCTTCTTGCCGGCCTGGCAACACGGCCTGCCGCTGGAGCGGATCAGGTTGATGTGCGAAAAGTTGAAGGCGATCAGCTGCAGATCACAATCAATGGGAAGGAATTCAGCACCTATAACTTCTCTGCAGATCTGCCCAAACCGTTCTTCATGCCCGTTTCCACGGCGCAGGGGGTTGTCCTCAATCGGGCTCTGAACGATCCCTCCGATGCGGACCACCCACACCACAAAGGGCTCTGGAATGCCGTTGATGAAGTAAACGGAGTTCAGTTCTGGGCGGAACGCGGCAAGATTGTGAATACCAGTTGTCTGATTGAGGAGAGTGGTCAGTCTCATGCCCGATTCCGTACTGTCAACGAATGGAGGCACCCGGAGACCGGCAAGGCGGAGGTAACAGAAAACACGGTTGTTTCGATCTATCCCAATCGGCTTGTGGTGTATGACATGACATTCACCACAACTCAGGAAAAGGCGATTTTTGAGGACACGAAGGAGGGACTGTTCGGCTTTCGTGTGGCTCCGTCCATGAAAGAGAAGAATGGCGGCCGTATCACAGCCAGCGATGGTTCAGTGGGTTCAAAGGACTGCTGGGGGAAAGCATTCCCGTGGATCGATTACAGTGGTGAAGTGGATGATCGGACGGTGGGCGTCACCATCATGGATCACCCGGATAACTTCCGCCCATCGCGCTACCACGTCCGCGACTACGGCCTGTTTTCCATCAGTCCCTTTGGTGAAAAGGCATACACCCGAGGTGAATCCGATGCAGCTCCCGTTGAACTCCACCCCGGCGGATCATTGCGTCTGCGATACGCAATCCTGATTCATGACGGCGGTGTGGAAGCTGCCGGAATTGAAGCTGCGTGGGAGCAATTCAGTGCTCTGAAGGACTGAATTCAACCGGCTGATTTCCTGCAGAATAATCGCGTGCATTCCCTCTCGCACTGAAAGTGGCTGAGTGCCGTTCCACCTGCTGTTTCCACTGGTGTCCAGCATCTTATTCGTGCTGGGCATGTCGCTGGTTCGACGCGGTATTACTCGTGGCGGAAGCCCGTGGACCGGAACGTTTCTTGCCAATATGTGGCTGGCAGCGGCATGGTCGCTGGTGTTCCTCCTGCGTGGGGAGCAGGCTGACTGGTCGCTCTGGGGAAGGGCAACATTGATTGCGTTCACTTTTGTTGCCGGTCAGGTCTTTACCTATTTTGCGTTTCAGTTTGGTGACGTCTCCGTGGCCACACCGGTGTTCGGGGTCAAGGTCGTCATTGTGGCGATTGTTCTGGCTTTTCTTGCGGGCGAGCAGATTGGAGGCCATATCTGGATCGGAGCCGTACTGGCGGCGGCAGGTGTGGGGTGCATTCAGGCAGGAGGCAGTGCAGATCGCCGCCAGGCTCGATCATCCTGGCGGACGTTTCTTACGATTGTTCTGGCGCTGCTGGCCGCATGTTCGCTGACGCTCTTTGATGTCGGACTGCAGATCTGGGGGCAGCAACAGGGAGCTCAGGCCTTTCTGCCCCCGATGTTCATCTGCACTGGAGCTCTGTCACTGTTGCTGCTGCCGTGGGTCGATCGTCCAGCTCGAATTCGAGGTACCGGAGCATTCCCACCAATCCTCATGGGCACGATCCTGATGGCCCTGCAGGCAATCAGTATGGCGTGGTCGCTGAGCAACTACGGTGATGCCGCACGAATCAACATTGTCTATGCGCTGAGAGGTCTCTGGGCAGTGATCTTCGCGTGGCTGTTCACTCGACTACCCGGCGCTGATCAGCAAGCTCTGTCCGGCAGAGTCCTGTTGCTGCGAATGACAGGGGCACTGCTGCTGACATCTTCTGTTGCGATCGCACTTTCAAATTCGGGCACTCAGTTTTCTGCGCCAGCGATCAGCAATTCCCCAGCTGACGAATCTCATGCAGCAGTGCTTCCCTGAGCGTGGCGATTGCCTGCGGATTCTCAATCTTCGCGCCATTACGATCCTGCACGTAAAAGACGTCCACAACCTGATCCACGCTGGTGTCAATTCTTGCGAGGCAGATCGCCAGATTATGTGAATTGAGTGTATGCGCCAGCGTATACAGCAATCCCTGTGTGTCAGTGGCAAAGACATCGATCACAGTGAATCGCTGAGAACAGTCGTTATCAAATTGCACCTTTGGTTCACTGTGCAGGATGGGTGCTGAATTGCTGCGACGGAAGATATTGCTTCGGCGGAAGACGCTTTCAGGCTTTCGCCGAGCAGTCAGCACATCGCCAATGACCACCGCAACGTCTTCAATGCGCGCCGCCGGGACAGGCACAGAAAAGTCCCGGTCTTCTACCTGGAAGGATGCTATTCTGACCCCCCCCTGTGCGTTGCAGACCATCGCCTCCTTGATGTCCATCCCCATTCCGGACAGCAGTCCGGAAATGGTATGAAAACTGCCTGTCGCAAATGGCTGAGGTATGAAGATTCGATAACTGACAAGCCCCTTCTCGGGAAGGAATCTGCCTTCAATCTTGACATCCGAATCGGACAGCTGTCGAATCACTGAAAGGTCCCTGGCGATCCGATCCGGCGACTGGTTCATCAGATACAACGCGGGCAACTCATCGAGCTGCAGGTCTGTCCAGCGTGCGTCTTCCTCGGCATCCGGCCCCGTTTCCTTCTGTGTTTCCTGCAGGGCCAGCAGCACGGCATGTCGAACTTTGCCGATACGTTCCCGCTCCAGATGGTTAAAAGGGCGACCACTCAGAATCAGACTGGCTCGGTCATAAAGATCTGCCAGCAGTTCCCCCTTCCAGTCCGACCAGACATCCGGTCCAACGGCGCGAATATCAGCGACCGAAAGACAGTACAGCATGCGCAGTATTTCCGGAGCTCCGACCAGCCGCGCAAAGTCCATGAGCATTACGCGATCGGTGATGTCCCGACGAAAGGCAAGATCGGGCATGATCAGATGCTGGCGGACAAGGAATTTCAGCATGCTCTTCTTGTTGGCGGCCATCTGTAGTCTGGATGCCACTGCATCCGCAATCTCCTCTCCAATGACGCTGTGGTCACCAGCGCGGCCTTTGCCGATGTCGTGCAGTATCAATGCCAGGTGCAGGGTGCCGCGATGGCGAATTTCCCGGTAGGCAGAACCCACTGGCGAATCTTCAGCAGTGAATTTCGCGACTTCATCAATGGTCTTCAGAGTGTGCTCATCGACAGTGAAACTATGATACTGATTGAACTGCATCAGGTTCCGAATTTCAGCGAATGGCGGAACCAGCCAGTCCAGAAACTCGGTCTCCGCCATCGCCCGCAGAGTTTCCGGAAGTCCCTGAGCTGAACGCAGGATCTTTCGAAACACCTCCGTCTGTTCGTGCGCCGGTTCATCCGGAAACGTTGCCCGCAGCCCCCGAATATGCAGTCGCAGTTCCGGCGCGATGTGGGCCTGATGAGTCGCAGCGGCGAGAAACAGGTTGAGGATGCTGTCCACATCCTGCAGGGATGATTCCACACCGGGTGCGAGTTGCAGGGTTCCGTCAACAATCAGATATCCGGCTGAACTCTTTTGTGGAAGCAGTCGATCTCGCAATCGCTGCAGGAGTGATCTTCTGGACGGGACATCAGAAACGCGCCGAGCAATTGCGGCTGTCTGAGAAGTGTGAGTGAAGTACTGTTGCATGAATACTTCAACAGGACGCGACGGATTTGATCCGGTCACGCCGCGAATGCCCGACAGCTGAAGCTGGAGATCTCGAGTCAGAACGTCCTGCTTCAGGCTGTTGAGCAGATGCAGGTCCAGACGCAGTGCCGTCAGGTATTCGTCGGCCTCCTGTAATTGCTGCAATTCCAGTTCGGTAATAATGCCTTCCGTTGACAGCGTGTCGGGCGATGACCTGCCGTAACGCAGAAACGAAACCCACCGCAGCAGCTGAATATCTCGAAGTCCGCCAGGAGACCGCTTAATGTCCGGCTCCAGCTGATTTACGGAGTTACCGCGGGAGATCCACTCCTCACGACGGTGCACTGTCAGCTCACGAATTCTCTCTGCCGAGTCACGACTGAAGACTTTCTTCTGGACCCTGTGCATGGCATGCTCAAACAAAGTCGTACTGCCCAGCAGAAGTCTCGCGTCAATCAGGCTTGTTGCAAATCGCAGATCTTCAGCCGCGAATGCCGCAACATTCTCGGGCGTTCGAGTCGATACGCCAGGCTCAAGTCCGGAATCCCAGCAGTCTCGTATTGCGTCCTTCAGGAGCGAGTCTGCTGCAGCCGAGATCTGCGGCTTTGTAATGATGAGCAGATCCACATCGGAGTATGGAGCGGGTCGACGTCGACCGTTGCCGCCAACTGCAACCAGCGCGCAGGATTCTTCCGTTATGGCCGCTGCATCTCCAAACGCATATGCAAAACTCTCGCACACGAATGCGTCGATACGATCCGACAGCAGCCGGGTCGACGCTATTCCGGACTCACCCGCCTGTCGACGCTCACGGATTTCCTTCCGAATCGCAGACAGCTGTTTCTTTCGCAGCTGAATTCGGGACTCGGATGTTGGTGAATCGGTGCTTGCTGACACGATGCGGCTCCGAGAAGACTGTGGATCTGCGAGAATCTCAGTATAGATTTGTCTCAGCCAGCGCCAACGTCTTCCAGCAAAGGTTGCAGCTCTGCTGTCAATTCTCTCAACCGTCGCAATCTGAAATCCACAACCGGCAGCGCCAGGGACATTCGCTGGCGGAGTCCCGCGGGGCTGAAGGAGGCTGCCGCCGAAGCACACTACCGGCGAGCGTTGCCGCGACCACGTGATGCTGCAGATTTGTCCCGCACTCCAGCCTTCCCGGCTGTAGCTGCTCCTCGACGTCCGGGTCGCGCCGCCCCGCGTTTCGGGCCGTTCTGTCCACGCGAACCGATAGCCGGTCGTCGACGCGCCGGCTTGCCGGATCGCGACGCAGTCGATCTGGGCTTTACTGAGTCCGGAACCTGTCCCGTTTCAAGAAACTGCCTGATTGCCAGAACTTCTGCAGGTCGCAGCTCGCGGAATTCTCCTGGACTAAGTCGTCCCAGTGTCACCGGTCCGAATGCGATGCGTTCCAGTTCGATTACCTTGTGACCCACGCGTGCCAACAGCCGACGAATCTCACGGTTCCGTCCTTCCCTGAGTTCGAGTTCCAGTACGGTGCTGCGACCCTGAAAACGAACGACCCTGACCCCCCGAAAACGGAAGAAGCCATCGGAAAAGTACATTCCCTCGCGGAGCTGACGCAGAATCTCTGCATCCGGTCGCCCCGACACGTGACACCGGTATCGTCGCACTACTTCGAAACGCGGATGAGCCATACGCTGAGCCAGTTGCCCGTCGTTAGTCAGCAGCAGCAGCCCGCGCGTGTTTTCGTCAAGTCGACCAACGGTAAACAGCCGCTCACTGTCGACCGGAATCAGATCGATCGCCCGCGGACGACCCTGCGGATCCCGGTTTGTGCAGAGCACTCCGACGGGCTTGTTCAGCAGGAAGTAGCGAAAACGCGGCATCACCAGACGCTCGGAGTCGAGCTTTACTTCATCTGCCTCCGGATCAATCCCACGCGCCGGGTCCGTGATCACCTCTGAATTCACCGTCACGCGGCCAGTGCGAATGTACTCCTCGCAGTTTCGCCGAGAATCCACGCCGGAGTTGGCAAGGAACTTCTGCAGTCGCACACGACCGTCTGCTGCAGTATCTCCTGAGGAAATCACGCTACGCTCTTTTCGAGTCGCTGCACTGCGGGCTCCAGCACTGCGGGCTCCAGCACCGCGGGCCTCCGGGACGTGCGTCCCCCCCTGTCTCTTGCGCACCGTTCCC
>JALRDR010000095.1 GCA_023262145.1 Planctomycetaceae bacterium
ATGAGCCGCCTGGAACGCCGGAACGGCACCGCTGAGTGCAGCGACGGATGCGTCGAAGATGGACTGAGGATGCACGATGGTCATCTGACGAACGATGGTCTCGCTGAGCTGACACTGGCGAACCAGCGTCTTCATGCCGGAACCGGGCATCGTGAACATCACGATGTAATGCAGCCCCTTACGCATGCCTTCGATTTCGTAGGCCAGCTTGCCGTCCTGCCAGGGACGATGCGCAACGACCGTAGCCCCTGCTTTTGCCAGAACCGCAAGAATGTCATTGGTGACACCCTCCGGATCCGTCGCATACTTGCCACTGTCAACAAGGAACATTCCCTCATAGTTATGAGGCTTCTCTACACCTGGAGTTGCGACAGACACGGAACTGCTGCTCCTCTAACGAAAATTTCGGATTCAGTCCGACGGATTCCACACTTGTGAAGTGATCACCGACGACGATGTTTTACCGCTGCCGGAGATACTTTGCCGAGGCTGAATGAATGATTTCAAAACGACTGCACAGACCGGAACAGGTCCTATTTCTGCGCCTGATTGCTGAAAACTGTTTGCTGATAACTGGTTGCTATCCGCAGATTACTGAACTGACCAGGCAGCACACGATGGGCCAGACCCTGCGAACTGCACCCAACAAGCGGCACCCTGCAACCAACACGAGCCGGCTCTGGACGACACCCGAAGGCTTTCAGAGGTCGGCCGCGGCCGAAGGCCCCGTCCCATTGTACCGATTACTGGCTCCGGACACGCCATCGACCAGCCAGGTTTCCACAGAATCTGCGGCTGTCTGGCAGACCAGGTTCACCTCGTCCTGCTCTTCCGAGCGAAATCGAGCGAGCACCCAGGCAGCCGGATCCATCCTTCCCGGTGGCCGATCGACACCAATTCGCAACCGGGGCACCTGATCGGTTCCCAGCCGCTGAATAATGTCTGCCAGCCCCTTCTGCCCCCCTGCAGACCCACTGGCACGCCAGCGAATTCGGCCAAGAGGCAAATTCATATCGTCACAAATCACAGCTACGTCTGCCGGTTCTACCTGATAAAACCGACACAGTTGCTGCACGGCTTCACCGCTGCGATTCATGTAGGTGAGCGGTTTTACCAGCAGAACTTTTGTGCCGGCTGCGTGAACCGATACAAAGTCTGCCTGAAATTTGTTCTGAACGCCATCTGCGAGCCAGCGTTTCGCCAGCAGTTCGACGACGTCGAACCCGACGTTATGTCGAGTTCCAGTGTATTTTGACCCCGGATTGCCGAGACCCACTACCATCTTCATCGGCCGCCCCCGAATCTACGGCGGAGCTTACCGGATGCTGAATCATTCCGCTGTACGCGGGTCGTAGACTTCCACAACGAGCTGGTCGCCAGATGTGACCAGAGTTGCGTATTCCGGCAGAGAAACGGCGGAAACAAGTACTTTACCACCAACGTCCAGAGCACCAATACGCACCGGAATGGATCGCGGTACGCGGAAGTCCGGGCAGTCGATGGAGATCTTCTTGAGACCCTGTCGGAGCACACCGCCGTTCTTCAGACCCGCTGGTTCCCCACGCAGTTCAATCGGAACATCAACCACGGCACGACCGGACGGATCGACGCGCTTGAGATCCACATGCAGCACTTTGGTGCTGTAAATGTCCCACTGCAGGTCCTGCACTACGGCCTTGTCAACAGCACCGTCGAGGTCCACATCCACAACCGCCGAGCGAGTGGCCACGATCCTGTCCACATCGTCACTGCAAATGCTGACAGATTCACCTTCCTTGCCCAGACCATACAGATTCGCCGGGACACGACCCTGCGCACGAACCTTGACTGCATCGCGTGATCCTACCGAACCGCGACGCTCAACCTTCAAAAGCAGATCTTCCGCCATTGGAACAACCTCAGTAAAGCATGATGCCGTAACTGTGAATCGACCGTAACCGCCGAGATGTTCGCCGCTAGCCTGGCGAAACCCTGCGAATTCTGAGCCCGAAATCTTCGAACCCATACCCGGCCAACTTGTGACATGCCTGTAAGGCACCGTCACGATGAATGACCACGATGAATGACACTATATTGAAAGAACCTGTGGCAGCAGGACCCACATGAGCCAGTGCTGCCGGTTTCTTCGTTCTTGTTCTGATGCAGCCTCAGCCGCCTGCAACGCAGCTTCAACCACAGCTTTTTCTCTTATGGTGCCCGCAGCCCATGCTGCTCAAAACACCCGATTCCACGCATTCGTCAGACAGACCACGTTGACCGCAGTCTATTGCCTGAACCACCCGTGTTTTCCCAAAAGCCCTCGGCCAGAAAGCCTTACTACACCTGCCAGTGATGGCAAACGACAGACCCACCAGCCCGGCAACCGCAACCGGCCATTCACCGCCAGCTTATCACCACTGGCAAATCACCACTGGCAAATCGCCCTTGGCAAATCAACACTGGACAAATGTTGGCCGCTTCTGCACTGTGCCCCCGTGACTGTTCCTGCGAACGACATTGCATGGTGAATGCTGCAAAAATACTTCAGCAAACAGCAGCAATAACTTTGGAGCAGTAACAACAAACAGCAGCATCCCGACGGGTCAGGGCGCAGAATCTTCCCATTTGCGAAGCGTTTCGCGGGGAAACGGGGCAGAATACCGATCCGATTTCACGTGTTCAACAGCAGATGCGACGAATCAGGCGAAATCGCAATCCTGGATATTGAGGCGACAGCTGAGGTTTGTCACGGCACTCACGCCACACAAGCAATCGTTCACCATTTCCAGGAACCACTGTACGCAAGTTCCGTCAGCAGGAATCCCGTACAATGTCGCTGACAATCTGCCGCCGACGCAGACGACGCCGAACTCTGTGCACCCACCGATCTTCACTCTCACTCGATTCCTTGAAAAAGGATCCGGACATGAGGCGGTAGAAGAACAACAACGTGAAGGCGCCGAATACCGCGGCCACGAATCCCCGCATGCTGATCGGATCAATACTGGCGTCGCGGAAGAAAAACAATGCCGTGCCGCACCCAATCACACTTCCGGCGATCCCCATCAACATGGTGGTCAATGCTCCACCGGGATCCCGTCCCGGCATAATCGCCTTGGCAGCCAGTCCCGTTAATGTGCCGAAGCCCACCCACCGCAGCAATTCGTTGACACTGCTGCGGAGTATCTCCATCAATTCTGCTTCCGACATGCCGACAGCCTCCTGCTTCTGCACCATCTCCGCCACATCCGGTGTCCACCATCGCTGGCGCGTACCGGGTCCGCACGGGCTCTGCTGATTCTTGTCGGCAAATCTCCCCCAGATCCCGTAGTCTGATTTCTGCCAGCAACACAATGCTCACCCCAGAATGCCGCTCCACGCCGCAACCGGCAGCTTCTGCCGCTCCCTTTGCCCAATTCGCCAGCACTGAGCAATCTCCCACGAAGGATCCTCAGGGTTCCCGCCTGGTGGCACAGGCATCCTGTCCTGTGTGCGATTTCCGGTAGACACCAGAGTGAACAGACTCCTGCCCCCCCCCGTCAGCTCTGCAGAGAATCATGTCAGGCGGGCAACC
>JALRDR010000231.1 GCA_023262145.1 Planctomycetaceae bacterium
CCCACTCAACCTCTGTTCTTGCGCCGCCCGTGACCGCTGCTTCCCTCCCCGCTCCTGGGCCGCAAAATAAAATCCAGCTTCGAGATTCCAGCAGATTTCCGCCGGATTCCCATCTTTCTCTGTGGAGTTTTGTGATCCCGCTGCGATACTGTGAGACTGAGTCTCAGGTTCAATAACAGCAGGCTTACGACTGCGGTGTTCCGCTCAGTTACCATCACATTCGCTGTCACTGACAACAGCGTGACGTTCAGCAAGCGACAGAATCCATGCATCTGGACAACTTGAAACCCGGAACGAAAGCGTTCATCACTGGCGTTACCGCATCCTCCACAGGGTCTGCTCGACTGATGGAACTAGGATTCTTACCGGGCTCTGCGGTCACTGTCATTCGCCGCGCCCCGTTCGGCGGCCCCCTGCTTTGCCGCGTCCGCAATGCATCCATCGCCCTGCGACGGACAGACGCCTGCTCCATCTGCGTACAACAGGAAGACTGTTGCCTGCTTCCGGATGCCTGCTCGGCAGTGGTCCAGAAAACAGAGTCCGGCACGACCACCCCGGTCGCGGAATACGCTGCTCACTGAATGCAGCAGCGGCAGCGACGGCTCCCCAGCTCTGCTCAGGGCGTCACTGCTGCAGGGCGTCTCTGCTGCCACAATGTGCTCAGCACCTGCCTGACACCCGATGGCAGATTGTTCCCACTATCGCCTTCTGAAATATGGTTCAGCGTCACGGAGTCGCAATTTGTCGTCCACCAGCCCCACGGAGAATTCTGCAGTCCGCCCCCTGAGGGTAGCTCTGATCGGTAATCCGAATACGGGTAAGAGCACGCTGTTCAATGCGTTGTCAGGACTGCGAGCGCGCACCGGCAACTACCCGGGGGTAACGGTCGAAAAACGATCTGCAGAACTCACCTGGCAGAAGCTCCGGATCGAACTGATCGACTTACCGGGAACATATAGCCTTGCTCCACGATCTCCTGACGAGATGCTGGCGGTTCATACGCTGGCAGGTACTGCGGACGTACCGGCTCCGGATCTGGTCATCTGCGTCTGCAGTTCTCGCGCTTTGGAACGCAGCCTGTATCTTTCCACTCAGGTTATGGAATCGCGGGTTCCCACAATTGTCTGCATCAACATGTGGGATGAACTGACTTCTGCAGAAACAGCTCCGGATGCTGTGGAACTGGGCCGTCTGCTTGGCGTCGCAGTGGTCACAACCTCGGCTCGCCGCATGCAGGGACTGAACGAGCTCCGAGAGACAGCCGTGCGCATCCTCACCGACGCTGCAACAACGTCTGTCGAACATCCCGCTTTTCTGTCACCGCAGCTTCAGGAAGCAGCTGCAGAGCTGGGAACAGTTGTCTGCAGCAGTGTTCCCAGCGCAGGAGGCGCCGCAGAGTTTCTGGCCTTGCGAGCGCTGGTCGACCCGGGCGGGCAGGTGGAAGAATATCTGACGAAGTTCTGCGGAGCCGACTTCGGTAACAGGCTCAGCGAACTGCGAGCCTCACTGGAGACGTGCAACCAGCCTTTGCCGGGCTCAGAAGCTGTGCAGCGATACGGCTGGATCAACCGAGTGCTGCAGCAGGCAATTCGCACGACTGAAGATTCTCCCCATCAGCTCACACAGCGGCTGGATGCAGTGCTCCTGCATCGATTTGCAGGGCTGGCGATTTTTCTGGC
>JALRDR010000317.1 GCA_023262145.1 Planctomycetaceae bacterium
GTTCGGATTACATCGTCGTCGCAGCTCTCGGCTCCCGCAATTGATTCTCCCAGCGTGCGGAATTCCACGGTCCGCGTTTCCAGATGCAGCAGATCCGAAATGCGTGCCAGCAAGGCGCGCAATCCACCAGCTTCGAAGAAATCACCCATCACGTACTTCCCGGTGGGACGCAGGTTGGCGAGCACTGGGGTTCGCTGAGAAATCCGGTCGAAGTCCTCCAGGCTCAGCCCCACCTTACTGCGGCCAGCCATGGCGAGCAGATGCACAATCGCATTGGTTGAACCACCAAGGGCCATCAGCGCAGTCATGCCGTTTTCAAATGCGGCAGCCGTGAGCACCTGCGAAGGCCGCAGATCATGCCAGGCAATCTCCACCGCCGCTCGGCCTGTGGCCGCAGCCATGCGGCTGTGCCCGGAATGCGTCGCCGGGACTGAACTGGCGCCCGACAAGGTCATGCCCATACTCTCCGCAAGCGCCGTCATGGTCGATGCTGTGCCCATCGTCATGCAATGTCCGGGCGAGGCGGCGATATGATCCTCCAGTTCACACCACGAATCACAGGACAGGCGGCCGGCACCTCGTTCCGCCCAGTACTTCCAGACATCCGTTCCACTCGCCAGCGGTTCTCCACGCCATGACGTCTTGTTCATCGGGCCACCCGGCATCACGATCGATGGAACGTCCGCGCTGAGCGCCCCCATCAACAGGGCAGGGGTGGTCTTGTCACAGCCCCCCATCAGTACCGCTGCGTCGATGGGATAGGTCCGCAGTACCTCCTCTGTCTCCATCGCCAGAAAGTTGCGGTAGTACATCGACGTCGGCTTCATGAATGTTTCACTCAGCCCCATCACCGGAATCTCAACCGGAAACCCACCGGCCTGCCAGACCCCACGTTTGATCTCTTCCGCTCGCTGCCGAAAGTGCGCGTGGCAGGAAATCAAGTCATTCCATGTGTTCAGAATCCCGATCACCGGCTTCCCGGCAAATTCTTCAGTCGAAAACCCGGACTGCTTCTGACGCGAACGATGACCAAATGAACGCAGATCATCCGGCCCCAGGTAACGATGACTCCGCAACTGCTCCGGCTGCAGACGCTCTGAATTCGACATTGACTCATTCTTCCTATGTGCTGACTTCGAGGCGAATCCGGGAGTGACGTCACGGATCACAGCGGGAGCATAACGGGTGAGCACCGAATATCCAGGGACCACCTGGCCAGCGTAACTCCGGATGACCGCTCACCCATGAACGCCCGGACAGCAATCCAGCCCGCAGCAATCTGCCCGCCGAAAAATGTCCGGCTGCCGGTTGATTCGCTCTGACAAAGCAGACCCCGGCCGGGGAAATGGAGGTGCTCCAGCGGAGCACAGATGTTCGCCTTAAAAAACTGCAGCAGGCAGTCTGAATGCAGGCAGTCTGAATGCAGGCAGCAGGTCGCAAACAACGCTGCGTCGCAGCTGTGGCCTCACTCTTCCGAACGACTGCTACAACACCCCTTCAATAACACGGCCATGATCAAGCACGGGGACTGGACGACCAAACTGATCTCGAATTCTCGCGTCCGGGTCCACGCCCAGAGCCGTATAAATGGTGGCGGCGATGTCAGCAGGGCCCCATGGCTGCGTTTGGGGCCATGCCGCCTGCTCATCGGATTCCCCGATCACAACGCCCCTCCTGGCCCCGCCGCCGGCGAAGAACACCGATCCGCACATTCCCCAGTGATCGCGTCCACCAGCTGCATTGATTTTTGGAGTCCGACCGAATTCCGTCAGAAACACCACCAGAGTGCGGTCCAGCAGCCCGCGCGACCGCATGTCGGAAATCAACCCGGCAAAGGCACGATCCATGCCGGCAAGATGATAACCACGCATGCACAATTCCGACACATGTGGAAATCCCTGCCCGGCCGCATTGTGGTTATCCCACAGATTGCCGTAATCCGGGTCGTAGCCATAGTCCACCATCACAAAACCTGCACCCGCTTCCACAAGTCTGCGCGCGAGCAGACAGCGTTGCCCAATTTTTGTTCTGCCGTAAAGCTCTCGCGTTGGTTCCGATTCGCGGTCCAGTTCAAAGGCCTTCCGCACGTTAGCCGATGTGAGCAGGTTGTAGGCCTGGTCGTATTCCTGCACGCCCTTCCCCACAGATCCCTCCAGGCTTCGTCGTGTCTGGTCCAGAGTCTGCTGCAGCTGCAGACGATTTCGCAGACGCTCAGCTGTCAAACCGTCCAGCAACTGCAGATCACGCGGAGCTGGCTCGTCGTCCACGTACGGACTGGGATTCTCCTGTTTTTCCCCCACGGTGAAATCAGGCTGCTCCGGAACGCCCCCGGTGCAGAATGGTGCCACCCCCTGACCCAGCCAGCCGCCCACGAACAGATTGTGCGGCGGTGGTCCCGGGCGCGTTATTCCGGGAACGGCGATATAGCCTGGCAGCCCGTTCCGATCACCGTGCAGATGCCGTACTACCGAACCGATGTTCGGATGTTTGAACAATTCGGCGGCAGTCACCTTGCGACCGCACAGAGTGTAGACCTGACTCAGCAGATGATCATTGCTGTCGTGTGAAAAGCTGCGTACAAGCGTCAGTTCATCGGCTACTTCCGACATCCGCAGCATGGGCTCGCCGAAATGAACGCCGGGCAGGGCAGTATCTATTGCTCTGAGGGTTCCACGAATCTGCTCCGGAGCATCCGGCTTGGGATCGAACGAATCCAGATGTGTGACCCCACCGCCCATCCACAGTACGATAACGGAATCAGCCGTTGCCGCCGAATGAGTGGTTGCAGCGGTGAGCTTACCAGCGGGCAGGGCAAGTGACGCTGCCGCCGCGACCGATCCACAACGCAGCACGTCCCGCCGCGCGAGCAGCGGTTGCCACGAAGCCAGCCCTGCATTCTGATGCGATTGCCACATTGCAGTCTGTCCGATTCCTGGAGGAAATAGAAATGCCGCGGCATCGAAATCTGCTTCGTGGCCCGGGGCAAAAGCAATATTCAGTCTTCACCGGTACCCAGAGTAACGAATCCCAGCTGCTGTGTTTACTCTGTTTTCAGCAGGAATTCCGCGGGAAAGCAGGAGCACGTCGGCGGACAGCCGGAACCGGAACCAGACCTTGACATCCCGTATAGCAGCCAGAACGCAATATCCCTGCAGCCACGGCAGCAGGCAGACCACTGGCATGCAGAACACAGGCATGCAGACGTTCACTCGCCTGCTGCGACAGCACAATCGCCGCAGAAAAACACATCAGCCCCATGCACGTGGCCATTGATCACCATCCGCAGATGCACGGATTTCAGCGGCTGAATTGCTGCATTTCGCGGCATCAACCGGCACTGAGACTCCGGGGACTTGCCCTGATGCACATGTCCTGCAACCATGCGGAGCCTTCCTGCTTCTGCATGATCCTGCCGTGTCCGGAAAACCAACAATGATTAGCAACCTCCTTCCTGTTCTGCTGACCATCGCTGTCCTCAGCAACTCCTGCTTCGCCGCTGATGTTCGAGATCGAGCTGTTGTACGCCTGAACTTCGATGACAGCCAGAATCCGCTTGCCGAATCCTCCGGACAGGTGCATGATCAGGTCTCACTTCCCGCAGGAGGAACATGGGCCCCCTCTGTGTTTGCAGACGCCACTGCTGGCCGCACCCTGCTGCTGGATTCCGACGCAGGTCAGTATCTGCAGGTCGAATCGTCCGCAGATGTAAAGCACGCCAGGGCTGTCACAGTTGCAGGCTTTTTTGCGAGTCTGCATCCGTTGACCGACGGACAGTTTCATGGCCTGTTTGCAACACGCAATCAGAGCGAAGGAAAGCCGACAAACTATGGGATCAACTTCCAGCCTTCGTCGGACAACTTTCAGCTGTATGTCAACAATGGCTCCGAATATAAAGTCGCCAACTACAGTGTGAAGGCAACCATCAGTTATTCCCGACGTGTGCATCTGATCGCCAGCTTTGATCAGGGTGATGCGCCCGGGGCTGATGCGGACACCGACGCCGATGACATCCGCATTCGACTGTTCGTCAATGGCAGGATCATTGCTCCGACAAAAGCGACTGGTGATCTGATTGACAGCAACGCGGCGTGGATCCAGGACGTCTCTCTGGAAGCGTGCGTGAGTGATACTCCGCTGATCATTGGCGGAAGCTTTGCTGCCGGCGAACTCACAAGTCTCGCCTGTGACGATTTCTGCATCTTTGCCGAGGCTGTCTCCGATCAGGACGCCGCATCCTTGTTTCAGGAGTCTGCAGGCTCGGCTGCGGCTGCGATCACAGCCGAAACCAACATGCTGATGACCAGCAAACCCGCACCGCAGATCAACCGTATCACGCCGCCGGCCCTCCAGCCAGGTGTGCGAACCCGCGTCACAGTCTCCGGGCAAAACC
>JALRDR010000370.1 GCA_023262145.1 Planctomycetaceae bacterium
GCCACTTTTTGGTGGTTGCCGGTGGGTGACACCCTGGGCGGTGGCTGGCACCCTGAGCATTTCGGTGCCAGCCACTTTTTGGTGGTTGCCGGTGGGTGGCACCCTGAGCAGTGGGTGGCACCTTGGGCGGTGGGTGGCACCCTGAGCAGTGGGTGGCACCTTGGGCGGTGGGTGGCACCTTGGGCGGTGGGTGGCACCTTGGGCGGTGGGCACCTTGGGCGGTGGGTGGCACCTTGAGCAGTGGGTGGCACCTTGAGCAGTGGGTGGCACCCTGAGCAGTGGGTGGCACCTTGAGCACTATGAGCACGGGATCACCCTGCAACAAATGGCTTGCTCCGTGAGCCTTTTAGGTTGCATTTCCGCAACATCGCCCCGGCATCCAGCGGATCGGTCCTGTGGGCGATATGCCGGCTCGGAGACGGTCTCGCTTGAAAAAGGACAGGCACTGCCGTCTTCACTCTCATCCCGGTGCCAGCCACTGTTCGGTAGGTGTGCGTGGAATGCAATACCGCAATCGGGCTGTTCATGACTGTCCGTGGAACACTTGGTGAGCGGGCACTGCGATGTGATTTCCGCTTACACGCGGTGGTTGGGCCGGGCCGCAGGAAGCAGGCGTTCTGCCACATACACGGCTAGTTACAAAACTCCTGCGCACTCTGAGTCCATGTTCGCTGCCGGGCAGTCCAAGGTTCCCATGACTCCACCGAATGTCATCCTGGCATCGCACAGCTTCCTCAAAAAACTCGAAGCGCGCGTTGCCGTGCAGCATGTACTTCACTGCACGATCACGAAGTCCCATTGTCGCTAAGCATGTCGGGTTGGGAGCGTTGACCGGGCATCCCGGAAACAGGTGGGCGAACCCCGGCGGAGCGGATTTGAGCGCTCCAACGGGAGTGAGCAGGTGACGAGATCACTCCTTGCCCGAGCCTGATGAGGCGATGAATGTGATCAGATCTTCTGCGCAGAATCGATTTGCGAGTGGTGTGGGATGACCGTCCCCCACGTACTCCATGTTCGGCGCACCATGGTTCGGGCGGGAACGCGGATAGCTTACCGACACTCCTGCCTCTTCAAGGTACTGGAGCGTTGGTGTCTTCGTGTCATACCACGCAACAACAACGAAGTCGGACTCCGGAAACTGCTGTTGATAAAGTCGCCTGGACTGAAGAATGAGAGCGGCGGTTAACTGATAGTGTCTGTCAGATCTGGCGGGAAAGGAAAATCCCATCAATCGCACGAAGTTGCTTGCAGCAGCAATCCTGTAAAACGCATTCGTCAGAACTCGTCCGCTGGAGAAATCTCCGCGCCTGACTGGTGTGCCATCCGATTCAAGTTCGTAGAACGGATAATTCGGAGCAAAGCTCAGAAATTCCTGCATTCCGCCAATCACACGTGATTCGTGGATCTCCTGCAGGTAGACATACACAGCGATTCCGCTTTTTTCGACGACCTCATTCCTTATTCGATCACTTTCGAGAAGCGCCAGCATTTGCTGAGTACCGAACCCTGGTACGCCATAGTTGTAGGCGTGGAATTCCGGTTGAAGTTTCGCAAACTGCGATGGAATTGTTTCTGCATCGGTGGAACCTTCACCGAACAGGTACGAGCAGCCAAAAAACACCGCATGCTTCTGTTCGCCGTCGTAGTCGGGAATCAGTGTGGTTCTGCGTCCGAATTCGTCTGTGGAATATGATACGTCCCAAAGGATTTCGGAGTCTGCCGTTCTGACGCAGCGAACTGTCCTGTCCGCGGCAAGTCTTTGCCCGATGTCGTGGTCATACTCGAAGAAGTCGCTGCCGAGATAATCTCCCGCGAAACCCATTTGGGGTCCTGTCTCTGATGAACGATTCAACGCCATTCCGGAAAAGAGTTCCACAGTCCAGATGAACGCAACGCAAACACCTGCGCCCAGCAGCACGGCAAGGCAGCCGAACTGCATCTTCCTGCTGAATCCGGCAGTGGGCCATGTGCTGTGGAATCGACCGGCAGAGAGGACCAGAACTGCAAGCATGCAGGCCTCGGCAGCGCACAGCACGAGCACATCATTCCAGTCTGCTGATGCAAGTCCCCTGGTCAGCCAGAGTGCAGCATTTGCCACCACGGCCGAACTGACACCAAAACGCAGGTGTTCGTACAGACTGCCTGTACCGGTAACAAAAGGCCCCCATCCTGCCACTATCTGCCAGGCAAGCGTCAGGAGTGCACAAAGCACATACACCGCGGGAAAGACTGCAAGACTGGGGTAAGTCTGTGAAACGAGTTCTGTCCAGACACGAGAAAAGTGCATACATGTGCAGAGCAGTAAGCCTGCGACGAGACAGTCGATTTTTATGCCCAGCCGTTGGTCCATGAAAGCCCCTCTCCGCGACACAGTCTCTGAACAAACGCCGGTGCTGTCGAAATTGTCACACGGATTCAGATCGTTTCGATCTTATTTTCCGACATGTCATCTCTACCATGCTCACCGCTTACAGCATCGGATTTTTCCGGGTCA
>JALRDR010000421.1 GCA_023262145.1 Planctomycetaceae bacterium
GGCGCGGCGGCCGAACGCAAGCTGATGGACCCGGTCAATCCGTTGCTCAGGCGACTGCGGGGTTTCCTGATGCAGTCTCGCAGCCAGTGCCGCAGCCTGATCACGCACGAACGGATGATTCATCAGAAACAGACTTTGTGAAGCGACTGTGGTCTGGTTGCGTGTGGTGGTGACGCCGTTTGGATCTGCGGCATCGAATAGTGAAAGGACATCCGGGAGCATGTTGCGGACGATGGGAAGGTACACGGATCGCTTGCGGAAGCTGGTGTAGAATTCGTCATCAGCGGCAACTCGATTGGGGCGAATCAGGGCATTAATGTCTTCTGCGGCCGCGTACAGAAACTCCCCGCTTTCCGAGGTGCCCGCTGTGGCGTCAAGTTGTCCGCTGACAGCCAGCAGGGCGTCCCGCAGTTCTTCCGCTGACAGTCGCCTGCGCTGTACGCTTAAGGCCGCCAGGGCCGAGTTCTCTGCAGCCTCTGATGAGCCGGCAGAACTCTGCTGGTATGTGTTCGAAAGCACAATCTGACGCTGCAGCTGCTTCAGACTCCAGTTGTTCCGGATCAGCTCCGCTGCCAGCCAGTCGAGCAACTGTGGATGCGACGGAGATGCTCCGCGAGTCCCAAAGTTGTCGGACGTGGCGACAATGCCCTGCCCGAAGTGCAGCTGCCAGATGCGGTTCACAATGACTCTTGCTGTGAGCGGGTTGTCCGGGCTGGTAATCCAGTGAGCCAGCTCCAGCCTCCCGCTGCTGAGCTGGTGCGGATCGACAGTTGGCAATGGTGGCGGTGATGCATCTGCGGCGTTTGTGGACCGGACGGCGTTGATGATGCCGGGCATGCCTCGGGGGACGATCTTTCCCAGAGTAAAGCGGTTGCCGCGAATGTGCACCCGCAGGTTTCTGGGCTGTGTTTCCCGCGGCGCCATTATTGTCAGCGGTGCCGCACCATTGGCCTGCGGTACTGAATATTCCCACCACATGGTCGCATTACGATTTTCATTCTGGAATGGCTCTGTGCTGCGAAAGATTCCAGCCAGCGCGTAGTAATCCGTGGCACGGATGGGATCAAACTTGTGGTCGTGGCAGCGGGCACAGGCCAGAGTCATCCCCAGCATTGCTCGACCGG
>JALRDR010000442.1 GCA_023262145.1 Planctomycetaceae bacterium
CCGGTCGAGATTGCTCATTGCGCCCAGCCCGGACATGGCGTCACTCAGTCGAATCTGCCGCTCAGCGGTCAGACCCAGAAACAATGAAGTGACAGAGTTTCCTTCGCGACCGCTCCAGTTGGAAAGCAATTCTCGATGTCCCGGCTTCCCGCTGTCTGATGTCACCGCAAATATGCTGAACTGCTGACCGGACAGCAGATCCGTTCCAAGATCGAGGTACTGTCGCGCAGCAGCAGCGAACCTGACCGCCGCCGGGTGCGCAGTGTTTTGCGTTTCTGATTGAGGACGCCGGTCGGCAAGCTGCTGTGTCGCGTCCTGTCCGTGACTGCTCTGATCTCGCCATCGGAGAACCCCCCCTTGTTCATCAAGGTCCAGTCCAACACCCGCTTCAAGCAGCAGTACGCAGTCATCCGGAACAGCTTTCCGCCACTCGTCAGGCTGCGCTTTACTGCCCACGATGCGGCAGAACTGCAGCAGCTCCTCGGAAACCTGACTCTCAGCAGCCGGCAGCTGCGGCAGACTGAGGAATCGTTCCTGCTGACTTTGCAGGTGCGCGGCAGCCAGTTCCAGCTCCTCCCGCTCAGGAACGCGATTGAGCACCCTGGCCCAGACGGCCCGAATAATCTCCGTTTCCTGTAACTCGACAGTTTCCGTCAACTGCCGGGCAAGTGCCGCTGCACGCTGATGCACAAAGTCATTATTGAGCAGAGTCAGAGCCTGAGGAGCAACAATTGTTGAGTCCCTCCTGCCACAGGGAAGTGTCGTATCAGCAAAATCAAACGCCGTCATCATCGGCGGCAACAGACTCCGCTGCGAATAGATGTAGATGCTTCTGCGAAGCTGCTGGTCAGCTGGTGATGCCGTCCAGGCCGACCCCTTGCGGGACAACCCTTCCAGCGCTTCCGCAGGCACCTCCGGGAAAAACCCCCTGCCTCCCATGCGAAAATCCAGTTCGCCAGAAACGGCCAGCAACGAATCTCTGAGTGTTTCGGCATCCGCTCTGCGGCGAGGCATTTTCCATAACAGCCGATTCGAAGAATCAACAAGGTCGCACTGTTCTTCCTGTGAATGGAGCGATGACTGCTGCCACGTCCGGGAACTCAGAATGACGCGATGAATATGCCGTACATTCCAGCCGCTGCTCACAAACTCCCCCGCAAGCCAGTCCAGCAGTTCCGGATGAGTCGGTGATTCGCCGTTGAATCCGAAATTGTCGGGGCTGCGCACCAGGCCTTCACCAAAATGGTGCTGCCAGATGCGATTCACTGCAACGCGAGCCGTCAGCGGATTCGCGTCCGACGCGATCCAGCGGGCCAGCTGCAACCGTGATGCCGCGGAGAATTCTCCCGCGACGCCCGTTGAAAACCCGGGGTGTGTTTCCAGACATGACAACGAACCGGGTGATACACGTTGCAGGGGACGCTGACGATCACCCGCCTGCAGCACAAAAAATGGCGGAGGGTCCGGGTCGGTATCTGTCCAGCCAAGAATCTCAGCGTAACCAAGCTCCTCGGCGGAAGGTCCCCCCAGCAGTTCTCGACCACGTGGTCGCACCGGCCCCGTCCAGAACGCCGCCGCAAATCGGTAGTAATCCGCATGCGGAATCGGATCAAACTTGTGATCGTGGCAACGCGCACATTTGACCGTCAGCCCCAGAAACGCCGTCGATGTCGTGTGTACGAGGTCCTCAAGACGATCAAATGTGTAGTCCTGAGGATCATTGGGTTCGTCATTCCAGGTGCCCAGCCGAAGAAACCCAGTGGCTGTTACTGATTTCTGCGTCGGATTCTCGATCTGATCTCCTGCCAGCTGGTGCACAATGAACTCATCCCATGGCAGTCCCTCGTTGAAAGCCTGAATGACCCAGTCGCGATACTTCCACGAAAACGGTTTCTCCTGATCTCGTTCATAACCGCTGGTGTCAGCATAACGCACGACATCCAGCCAGTGTCTGGCCCAGCGTTCGCCGTACGCGGGCATCGCCAGCAGCCGCTCCATCAGATCCGCCAGCAGCAGGTCCTGCTCAGCCGCAGTTGCCGGCTGCAACGGCACGACGCCGGCGTCAAGCGTCTGCGGAGGCAACCCGGTCAGCTGCACAGTCAGTCGCCGAATCAGAACCGACCATTCTGCTCGCGCCGCCGGCTGCAGCCCCGCCTGCTGCAGACGCCGCTGAACAAACGCATCAATCGGATGCTGGCCCGGATACATTACCGGTACAGTGACATCCTGCAGCGGCTGCAATGACCACCAGTCTCGGCCGGCACGTCCTGGCAAAGTTCGCTCGAACAAATCCAGCACCCGCTCCGCTGGATAATCCGCCCCCTGCTGAATCCACGAGCGCAGCGTCTGCACTTCACTGTCTTCCAGCGCCATGCTGTGACCATTCTGCTCCGGTGGCATTTCTCCCGCCTGCACTCGCTGAAAGAGCAGACTGTCCTGGGGATTGCCCGGCACAATCACAGCTCCGCTGTCGCCCCCCCGTGCCAGCAGTTCTGCACGACTGAGTGCCAGCCCGCCGGATGGATCAGCCTCCTGATGACACTCCAGACAACGCTGCAGCAGAATCGGAGCAACATGCTGTTCGAAATCCACTTCTGGCCCACGAATTCCCGATGGAACCGCAGTCGTTTCATCAGCCGCAGCAGTCACGACAGGAACCAGCAGCAACGCCAACAGCAACTCTCTGAACAGACCATGGAGCATTCCACTCTGTCTCCTGAATGCAGGAAAATCACCGTCCCGGAGCATCCACCTGACTGCAGTGATCTGGAGACAGATGCCTGCAGTGCAGCCGTCACAGCACGCTACTGTCCTCCAGCAGCCTTCTTTCGCGGCGATGGTGGATCCGCTTCACCAGCGAACGCCTGATTTCCATAGGCTCTGCGAGGCGGGTCGTCCAGTTCATCCACTTCCACCTGCAGACGCTGCAGTTCTGCGTGCAATTCCCGGACAACAGCGCTGTAGGTCGGATCGTTGTAAAAATTCTGCACCTCCAGCGGATCAGCCTGTCTGTCCAGGAGTTCCCAGTCATCGACGTCAGGCTTGTAGTAGTGCACCAGTTTGTAGCGATCTGTAATCACACCCCTGTGCGGCCTCACGCGGTGCGGAGCCGGAAATTCGTAATAGTGGTAGTACAGGCTGGTCCTCCAGTCATCCGGAGTCTGTCCGCGAAGGACAGGCAGCATGCTCCGCCCCTGCATGTCATCCGGAATCGGCAGACCAGCCACATCCAGAAATGTCTCTGCAAAATCAATCAGAGAAACAATCCGGGAACACTCACTTCCTGCCTTAACTGTGCCTGGCCAGCGGACCATCAGTGGTGATCGCAGCGACTCCTCAAAAATCCAGCGTTTGTCAAACCACCCGTGCTCACCAAGAAAGAACCCCTGATCACTGGTGAAGACGACAATTGTGTTATCCGCAACACCTTCCTCTTCCAGCGCTGTCATCAGGCGCCCGACGTTTTCGTCGACCGCCTTCACACAGGCCAGATAGTCATGCATGTAACGGTTGTATCTCCAGCGAACCAGATCGCGGCCCTGAAGACCGGCTTCCCGGTATTTCTGGTTCCGTGGCTCATAGTAACGATTCCACTCCGCCAGCTGTTCCGGTTTCAGATTCCGTGGCTGACTCAGCTTGGCATCCCGATCCGTAAAAGTACGCTCAATTCCCATATCATGATCTGAGATCGCCAGACTTCGGCCCTCATAGTCATCGAACAGCGTTGCCGGCTCAGGATAGATTCGATCATTATCCCACCCAAGGTGACGTAGCGCGGGGGACCATTCGCGATGCGGAGCCTTGTGCTGACTCATGAGCAGAAATGGTCTGGAGCGATCACGATGCTTCAGCCATTCGATCGACAGATCACCGATCAGGTCCGTGGTATAGCCCTCCATACTCACCCGTTCGCCCATCCGAATCATCGGCGGGTTGTAGTACACCCCTTGCCCCGGAAGAATGTGCCAGAAATCAAACCCAACCGGATCCGTGACCAGATGCCATTTCCCGATCATCGCCGTCTGATAGCCAGCAGCCTGCAGCATCCGCGGAAATGTCTGCTGGCTGCTGTCAAATCGGCTGTTCGAATTATTGTAGAAACCATTCTTGTGTGAGTACTTACCGGTCAGAATCGACGCACGACTGGGACCGCAGATGGAATTGGTGACAAGGCACCTGCGGAAGAGCATGCCCTGCTCCGCCAGTCGATCGATATTCGGAGTCTCCAGAAGATGCCGACTTTC
>JALRDR010000516.1 GCA_023262145.1 Planctomycetaceae bacterium
AGGAAGGGACCGTCAGTGAGTGAGTGAGTGAGTGAGTGAGTGAGTGAGTGAGTGAGCGATTTTTCAGCCACATTTCCATACGATTGATCGCCGCAGCAATCGTTCTGCTCAGTCTGTTCACAACCCCCGCTGCAGCACAGACTGTCAATGACCAGTGGAGCTGGACCACTCAGCAGCCGGCAGAGGGATGGCAGGAACGTGGTTTTGACGAATCACAGTGGCAGCGGGGGCAGGGTGGATTCGGAACCCGCGACACGCCCGGGGCATGCGTTGCCACCGAATGGAATACAGACAGGATCTGGCTGCGGAAACAGATCACACTCACCGAAGTCACGGCACAGCCCGCTTTGCTCATCCATCATGACGAAGACGCCGTGGTTTATCTCAACGGCCAGCAGATCGCCAGTTTCCCGGGATTTCTCAGCAGCTATCAGACCGTACCGCTTTCTGCTGCTGCCGCTGCACTGCTGACTGCGGGTAAACATGTCCTCGCAGTGCATTGTCGTCAGACGAATGGTGGTCAGTTCATCGACGTGCATCTGATTGATGCCACGAATCCACCGCGGCTGCCCCGCACATCGTCACTGGTCCCGTTTGACACAGCATTGACGACTACCTGGGGAGAATCGGTTACTGCGGAAAACGCATGGACCGAATATCCTCGCCCACGGCTGGTGCGGGACCACTGGACCTGCCTGAACGGGCACTGGGAACTGCAGTTCACGCCATTCCAGCAGCTGACCGCACCGCAGAAGTGGGAACAGAAAATTCTTGTGCCGTTTGCGCCGGAATCCCGTCTGAGCGGAGTGCGGCGGATGCTGGATGCTTCCGAGGCACTCTGGTATCGACGCACAATCATCGTAAGCCCGGTCGCTGAAACGCGCACACTGCTCCACTTTGAAGCTGTGGACTACGAATGCGAAGTACGTGTCAACGGACGCATTGCCGGCACCCACATCGGCGGTCATACGCCTTTCAGCGTTGACATCACCGACCTGGTCTCTGCTGGCGAGAATGAGCTTATTGTCCGGGTTGTCGATGCCACCGAAGAATTTCAGCTTCGCGGCAAGCAGGTCATCAATCCCAATGGCATCTGGTACACGCAGGTGAGTGGAATCTGGCAGACAGTCTGGATGGAAACGGTGCCCTTGCAGTATCTGCAGGATGTTGTTGACACCACCAGCGCAGAGCGGGGGACAATTTCGGTTTCGCCAGTGGGGACAAATCGCCTGCCCATCGCTGTTGACGTCCATGATGGCGAAACTTGCGTTGCCGCAGCGGAGGGTGAGGGAACAGTGATCCTGACAATCCCGGACGCAAAGCTCTGGTCACCCGATTCGCCGCATCTTTACGATCTGAAGATTCGCCTGCTCTCAGAGGAGGGCAGTACGCTGGATACTGTCCGCAGTTACGCGGGAATTCGTTCTGTTGGTCGAATTCGTGATGCTCACGGACACTGGCGAATGACACTCAACGGCAAGCCGATCTTTCACTGGGGCCCGCTGGACCAGGGCTGGTGGCCTGATGGACTCCTGCCCCCCCATCCGATGCAGCGATGCTGTTTGATTTCGAATGGCTCCGGTCGGCGGGATTCAACATGATCCGCAAGCACATCAAAGTGGAGCCACGCAGATACTACGCGCACTGCGACCGCCTCGGAATGCTGGTCTGGCAGGACCAGGTCAGCGGTGGTCCCGGACCAGCATGGACACGTCTGGAACCACTGCCCAATGATGCCGACTGGCCGGAAATGCAGCATCAGCAGTACATGCTGGAACTGGATCGCATGATCTCACTGCTGGAAAGCCACCCCAGCATTGTGGTCTGGGTTCCATTCAATGAGACGTGGGGCCAGCATCGCACGATGCAGGTTGGCGAATGGATTGAGCAGCGTGATCCAGCACGTCTGATCAATATTGCCAGTGGTGGAAACTTTCATCACGCAGGCCATATCGTGGATGAGCACCGTTATCCGCATCCGGGTTTTCCATTCATGCTGGCACGTGGTGGACGCTTCCACAACTACATTCGCGTGATCGGTGAATTTGGTGGTCACGGCCTTCCCGTTGAAGGCCATCTGCACGATCCCGATCGCCGCAACTGGGGCTACGGAGATCTGCCCAAAACAGCCGCGGAATATCGTGAGCGTTATGAGCAGTCAATTCGCATGCTGCGGGATCTGCAGGATCGTGGTATTGCCGCCGGGGTCTACACCCAGACAACCGACGTGGAGGGCGAAATCAACGGACTGATGACCTACGACCGGAAAGTGATCAGGATTCCGGCGGAAGAGCTGGCTCAACTGCACAAGGTGTTGTTTTTGGATTCACAGTGATGCTCTGACTACTTCGCAAGGCGGCCCCCCTGAGCCCGCAGCCCCTGTGAGCCCCTGGCTTCCATCAGCAGCGGCAGACAGTGATTCAGTCCTGCTCACCAGTTGCCGCCTGCCCAGGGACTGATCGCTGCCCAGACCAGATGGCCCATGAGCAGCGAGGTCCACGCAGCGGCGCAGCACGCGGCGCAGTGGTTTACGGAGCGACCGCCGTTGGCGGCTGCCACGGAATCGCTCCGCCCCGCTGCAGATGGCCTCGCAACGCTTCGTTGAGCCGATTGACGATTGGTCGATTGGTCGCGGCAACATCCGTGGTTTCCTGCGGATCGGCGGCAAGGTTGTACAGTTCCAGCGGCGCAAACGGGGAATTCTGCAGCAATTTCCACTCACCCTCTCGTACGGCTTCGATGGTCTTGCCGCCGTACCGCAGGCCCCCTTCTCGTCGTGAAAAGAACCACTGAGAACGCAGAGAATTCTGTTTATGGCCGTGCAGAGTGGGCAGAAAGCTGCGTCCGTCCAGATCTTCTGCGTGGGAGATTTCGGCTGCAGCAAACAGAGTTGGGAGAATATCCATCGACATCACCGGGAAACTGGTTTCAGAACCGGCCTGAACATGTCCCGGCCAGCTCACACACATCGGAACCATCAGGCCCCCTTCGTAGACGCTCTGCTTCCCGTCGCGCAGCGGCCCATTGTTCGCCCCCACATCCAGCTGACCACCATTGTCGGACGTAAACACAACGATGGTGTTCTCCCATTGGCCATTTTCCTTCAATGCGGTCAGTACCTGCCCGATACCGTCATCCATATGTTCAATCAAGGCGACGAGGGCAGCACGTTTTTCGGACAGCTGCGGGTTCCGTTCTCGTACTTTCTGCAGCCATTCCTGCGGAGGTTGAATGGGCGTATGCGGAGCGTTGTAAGCCAGATACATCAGAAACGGTTGTTTCTGCCCCCGCTGGCTGTTCAGAAACTCCACCGCCCAGTTGCTGAACAGATCGGTCGCATGCCCGGCAGGATCAATTTCCTGCTGCTGCTTCCGCATGTAGTTCACGTCATGGCGGCGGTGGTGATAGTAGTCATCCATCATGTCCCCAAGGAAGCCATGAAAAAGATCGAATCCGCGTTCTGTGGGGGTATTGGGAGATTCGAGACCCAGATGCCATTTCCCGATAATGGCCGTTTTATAGCCGGCGCGTCGGGCCGCTGCCGGAAGCAGTTCGTACCGCTCGCTCAGGTAGCCCCAGCTGTTCTCTGCATGTGTGCGAATCACGCCGGGGACACCAACAGTGTCCTGATACCGTCCGCTCAGCAGGGCAGCCCGCGTGGGCGAACATACGGGGCAGTTAGCGTAGGCACTGGTAAATTTCATCCCACCGGCAAACAGCTGGTTGAGCGCGGGGGTCTGCATATCGTCAGATCCGCACACCTGCAGATCGGCATACCCCAGATCATCTGCCAGAATCACCAGCAGGTTCGGGCGTTTCTCATCCGCACCAGAGAGCACGCTTGCTGCGATCAGATATGCGCAGGCAATTCTGCCGAGACTTTTCACGTCACCGTTCATTCGTGATCCTCTTGCTGTGGTGTTCATCAGATCGCTCTACGATTGCTGGATCTTAGCAGACTGGCAGCCCGGTCGGGAATCAACGTCTTCTCCGCAGGTTGTGGTGCAGGCAGCAGGCGGTAGAATTGTGAGTCGTTGCATTCATCGAAATCTCTGGCCTGCCCGCTGGCCCTGGGAGGATCATCGTGAGCCGTCTGATCGCAATCATGTGTCTGTGCCTGCTGAGTGGTGTTGCCTCCGCAGCTGACAAGCGACCGAATATCATCTTCATTCTCGCCGACGATCTGGGCTATGGAGATCTCGGCTGTTACGGCCAGAAGCTGATTCACACACCTCGGCTGGACCAGATGGCTGCGGAAGGCATCCGCTTCACGGACTTCTACGCAGGAAATACTGTCTGCGCCCCTTCACGCAGCGTGCTGATGACCGGTCAGCACATGGGGCACACTCACGTCCGCGGCAATGCCAGCGGTCCGGACATGTCAATTCAGTCACTTCGTGAGGAAGACATCACCGTTGCAGAAGTGCTTAAATCAGCCGGCTACCGCACGGCATTGTGCGGCAAATGGGGACTTGGGGATGACACCACCGGCGGGCATTCCGGACTTCCTCGCCGGCAGGGCTTTGATTTCTTCTACGGCTATCTGAATCAGGTGCACGCTCACAACTACTATCCCGAATTTCTCTGGCGCAATGAAACACAGGAACCGTTGCGAAACAGGGTACGGCGACTGGACCGCAGCTACGGAGGGTTCACCGGCGGCTGGGCGACCGAAAAGGTTGACTACAGCCACGACCTGATCATGCGGGAATCTCTGCAGTACATCCGGCAGGCAGCAGCTGCTGACGATCCTTTCTTTCTTTACGTGGCTCTGACGATCCCTCATGCCAACAACGAGGCATCCGGGGGAACAGGAAATGGCCAGGAGGTCCCTGACTATGGTGCGTATGCCGGACTGGACTGGCCTGATCAGGACAAGGGACAGGCAGCCATGGTCAGCAGAATGGACACCGATATCGGTCGTCTGCTCGATCAGCTGCAGGAACTGAATATTGACCAGAACACCGTTGTGATGTTTTCCAGCGACAACGGGCCGCACAATGAAGGTTCCCATCACCCCGAACGGTTTCAGCCATCAGGTCCGCTTCGCGGCATGAAGAGATCACTCACTGAGGGCGGCATCCGCGTTCCCATGATTGTCCGCTGGCCTGGAACGGCACCGGCCGGAACTACATCCGGACACATCGGGTACTTTGGTGATCTGATGGCGACTGCGGCAGAGCTGGCCGCTGTCAGCGCACCCGAAAATCTTGACTCCGTCAGTTTTGCGGAGGAGATTCGCGGAAACACTTCGGCCCAGCCGAAACACAGTCATCTGTACTGGGAATTCTATGAGCAGGGCGGACGTCAGGCCGTCCGCAGAGGTCAGTGGAAAGCGATCCGCGAGCCGTGGATGACGGGAAAAACGCAGCTGTACGACCTGTCTGCAGACCTGGCTGAGCAGAACAATCTGGCACAGACGCACCCGCAGATCGTGGCGGAACTTGAGCAGCTCATGGCGGAATCTCATCAGCCTCATCCCAGCTGGACTCCCCGCGGCAAACCGCCGGCGAACTGAGCGGGCGTGCCTCGGGGCGAACGCCCTACCGACCAATCTCAACCCGAGCCAGATAGATGCTGGCCTTCCCTTCATGGCTGGAATAGTAGCTCACCCAGAGCTGATCATCATGCCAGACAAGGCCGGCATAGCTGGTATCGCCACCTGAAGGCAGCCGCAGAGCCTCACTCAGCGTTGCCTGTTCTTCATCCAGCCAGCACAACGCTGTTCGTGCACCTCCATCGTAAAGCCTGACCGCTGCAATGATGCGACCGTCCGGAATGCGGATCAGGTGCGGTCCCCCGATCCGGCAATTCAGCGGCTGCCAGCTCCAGCTCGTATATGGCGGTGCAGCACGACCCAGAAACCCTCGCTTCGGATCCCCGTCCTGGCGAAGCAGACACACTGCCGTTGGGTTGTCTCCGGCAGCGAAGATGATCGACGACTCATTCGGATAAGTACCGACCACATCGACGTGATCAATCAGCTTGCGGAATTCTCCGGAAACATTTCCGCCGAAGAAACTCAGCTGGCCCTGTTTTGTTCCGTATCCGAATCCATAGGCCTGCTCACCCTGCCAGGTGATCCGCCACAGCCAGTTATCGCGATCACCCACATCCACCGCCTCACTCCAGTCCGTCCCGTTGCTGGAGAACCAGACGAGTGACTGATGTTTGTACTCGCGCTGATCGTGCATCGCTTCAGCCCCGGCCAGCATCAGCCGACCATCAGGCGTCATCGTGATTTTTGCGTCACGCAGATCCGAATCGGGCGACGAGATCAATGCTGCAGAAACCCAGTGCGTCCCATCTTGTGACGAAATTACCCGCAGCGATCCGTCAGGCGAAACATGACCTGACCCTTCGCGGAATACACAGAACCATCTGTCCTGAAACCGTACCAGGTCGGTGAACGCATTGTGTGCCCCCTGATCCCAGATCCGTGCTGCTGAAATGAGTCGCAATTCATCCGCCGCAAGTGCAGTCGACGTGCTCAGACAAATCACGGCAGGAAGAAGGGCAGACAGGATCATGGAACGCAGCATCAGACATTCTCCCATTGTGGACAGCCCTCTTCGGGCGTGTTAGAGGAAGCATCCACTGGTCGGCGATTGACAGAATACAGCAATGCAGCATCACCGTCATCCGCGGCGAGCGGTTGTCAGCCGCTCGCAGACCGGAGATACTTTCCATTTCCTGCCCTGAATCTCCTCACCTGTCTGCCTTAAGCGACCCCGGATCCCATGCGCAAACTTCTCCTGACTGCATTACTGCTGTCTGCTGCACTACCGCTTGCCGAAGCGGGAAAGCTGACAATGCGCGTTCTTGATGCGGACTCCGGCGAACCCCTGCCGGCCCGCATCTATCTGCAGAATGATGAAGGAGAGAGTTTCTTTCCGGAGTCTTTAACCACGGCCGGATCGGCGTTGCCTTACACAGAACAGTGGGTGCCGATTGCCGGTTCCAGTGAATTGCATACCACAGTGTCCCCGCATCCGAGCTACTGCATTCTGCCCCCGGGCCAGTACACCCTGCAGGTGGAACGTGGCAAGGAGTACATACCCTTCGTGCAGCAACTTGACATTGGTGCCGAAGACATCTCCGTGCAGGTGACTCTGCAGCGCTGGTCAGACATGGCATCGCGTGGCTGGTATTCCGGTGAAACTCATGTTCATCGACGAATTCACGAGCTGCCGAACGTAATGGCCGCGGAGGATCTGAACGTTGCCTTCCCGGTGACGTTCTGGACCGTGCGTTCGGATCGCCCGCCGGATCTGTCCCCCTCACCGCTCAGGCGGCAGGGACCGTCACCGTTTGGCCCCCGTGAAGACGCCGGCAGCGAGCCCATCATCATCGACGCCAGCCATGTGATCTTTCCTCGCAATACGGAGTACGAGATTTTTTCCATCGGTGAGCAGCGTCACGTTCTGGGCGCCATGTTTCTGCTCAATCACCAGCAGCCATTTGCTCGACTGGCTCCGCCCGTAACGCCGATCGCCACCGCCGCACACGCTGAAGGTGCCCTCATTGATCTCGACAAACATTCGTGGCCCTGGTCACTCATGCTGATCCCCGTAGCGAATGTGGACCTGTTCGAATTATCGAACAACAGTGTCTGGCGAACCAACTTCGGCTTTCGCACTGCTCCTGCAGTTCCTCCCCCATGGACAACTCTGGAACGCTCCGCGGACGGCGGACTCACGGAGTGGGGCTGGCTGAATTATGGGTTCGAAATGTATTACGCACTGCTGAACTGCGGGTTTCGGCTGAGCCCTTCAGCAGGAACCGCATCCGGCGTGCACCCGGTTCCGCTCGGACACAGTCGGGTTTATGTGCATACCGGACCGCACTTCGATCGGGAGCAATGGCTCCAGGGTCTCAAGGCCGGACGCAGCTTTGTTACAACCGGGCCGATGCTGGAGGTCACCATCAATGATCAGCTGGCAGATCACCAGTTTCGCGTCGACGGTCCCGGTCCTCACCGATTCCATGTACAGATCCGCAGCACCAGCCTGCACAAACCGGAGGCGATTGAGATCCTCGTCAACGGAACTGTGCAGCACCGACTGCAGCCGGAATCCCCCGCATCCAGCCACGGGTGCTGGACCATCACCGCAGAACAGACAGTTCAGATTGACCGCACATCATGGATCGCCGTGCGTTCGGTGGTACCGCAGCAGGATGGACGCCGTCGTTTTGCGCACACCGCTCCATGGCACGTCACCGTGCAAAGCCAGCCAGTTCAGCCGCGGGCAGATCAGGTGCAGTACTTCCTGCAGCTGATGGAAGCCGAACAGCAGCGCAGCGCAGAGCTTCTGCCCGAGCCGGCTCAACTGGAATATCAGCAGGCAATACAGGTTTATCGAGAGCTGCTGGAACGAGCGGAATAATGGCACCCGGACCGGATGGACGACATTCCGCTCGATTCTGTAGAGTCCGGCATTCACACATTGAGGGAAAGGGCTTCGATCATGACAAAGCGAACCGGATCACGACG
>JALRDR010000591.1 GCA_023262145.1 Planctomycetaceae bacterium
CCGTTCGTTGCATCAAGGTTCTTGGCGGTTCTCGCCGTCGTTATGCCGGGCTTGGAGACATCATTGTCGTGAGTGTTCAGAAGAGCATTCCCGGCAGCAACATCAAGTCGGGCGCGGTGGTGAAGGGTGTTGTTGTACGTGTCCGCAAGGCGACTCGTCGCGCGGACGGGTCGTATGTTCGCTTTGATCGCAACGCTGTGGTGATCGTGGACAACGACGGCAACCCCCGCGGTACGCGTATTTTTGGTGCGGTCGCTCGAGAGCTTCGCGACCGCCGATTTATGAAGATTGTGTCACTGGCAAGTGAAGTGGTTTGAGGCAGGGTTAACCGGTTATGTCACGTTTGATTTCTGAATACAGAGACAGGATCGTACCTGAGCTGCAAGCTGCGTTGGGTCGCACCAACGTTCACTCGCTTCCGCGACTCGACAAGATCGTGGTCAGCATGGGTGTTGGCAAGGCTGTTGAGGATCGGAAGCGGCTTGATCAGGCTGCGGAGCATCTGACGCAGTTGACGGGCCAGAAGGCGCAGATCTGTCGTGCGAGAAAGTCAGTTTCCGGCTTCCGTCTTCGTGAGGGCTACCCGATTGGGTGCCGTGTCACGCTGCGTGGCCGCCGGATGTATGATTTCCTCGATCGATTCATCAGTTTGGCGCTGCCCCGAGTTCGCGACTTTCGTGGGGTGAATCCGAATGGGTTTGATGGGAATGGGAACTACAACTGCGGGATCGCTGAACAGGCGGTATTTCTCGAGGTTGATCCTGAGTCTGTCACCTACATGCAGGGGATGAATATCACCATTGTGACTTCTGCACAGAGTGACGATGAAGGCAGGTTGTTGTTACAGGCATTTGGGATGCCATTTCGCAAGAGCTGAGTCGGCAGGCATTGATCAAGTTCATTCGGGTTTTGGGGCGTTGAAATGGCAAGCAAGGCGAAGATCGAGAAGTCAAAGCGTAAGCCGAAGTTCAGCAGCAGGACGGAGCAGCGATGCCAGATGTGCGGGCGTCCTCGGGCTGTCTACCGTAAGTTCAAGGTCTGCCGGATCTGCTTCCGCAATCTGGCGCTTGACGGATTGATCCCGGGTGTGAAGAAGGCTAGCTGGTAGTCCAGAAGAGGGTAGTGTTGCTATGATGACAGATCCAATTGCGGACCTGCTGACTCGAATTCGAAATGGGCTGCAGGTAGAACGTCCTTATGTGGACATCCCCAGTTCGCGGCTGAAGATCGCGCTGGTGGAGGCTCTTGCCCGCGAGGGTTTCGTCTGGGACCACGAGGTTCTGGAGGATGGGAGCCATAAAGTGCTCAGAGTTAATCTCAAGTACGGCCCGAACGGCGAGAAGGTGATTCAGCACATTGAGCGAATCAGCAAGCCTGGTTGCCGTGTGTACGTGTCTGTGTCCGCCATGAAGGACGTCCGACAGGGGACAGGGGTTTCAATCCTGTCCACATCTGCAGGTGTGCTCAGCAATCGTGAGGCTCACCGGCAGGGTGTAGGTGGCGAGATGCTCTGCCAGGTTTGGTGATCGATCACAGGTTAGGTCCGGAATCAGGGTGTAACGATGTCGCGAATTGGAAAGAAGCCGGTTCAGATCCCAGCAGGGGTTACGGTTCAGGTCGAGGGAACTCACGTGACGGTCAAGGGACCGGCTGGGCAGCTCGAGCAGGAACTCCACGAATCGATGCAGGTCGCGATTGACGGGAATGTGGTCACGGTGACCCGCCCGGACGATCGGCGTGAGAGTCGCGCACTTCACGGTCTGACTCGCAGCCTCATTCAGAACATGGTGAGTGGGTCTGTGCAGCCCTTCGAGAAGCGACTGGAGATCTCCGGGGTTGGTTACAACGCTAATCTTGCGGGCAACAAGTTGACTCTGCAGGTTGGATTTGCAAACAAGATCGTTCTCACTGTGCCGCAGGGTGTGCAGTGCGAGTGTCCTGATCAGACGCACGTGGTTGTTCGTAGTGCGGACAAGCAGGCGTGTGGTCAGTTTGCGGCCGATGTGCGTGCAGTTCGTCCGCCGGAGCCGTACAAGGGTAAAGGGATTCGGTATCAGGACGAGCAGGTTCGTCGTAAGGCCGGTAAGGCATTTGGTTCCAAGTAAGTTCGTTTGAAGACTGGTTGAGAGCGATGAGTGTTCGTAAGCAACTGGCAAAGCAGAAGACGCGGCGTCGATTTCGAGTGCGTAATCACGTTGCACGTGCATCGCAGGGCCGGCCCAGATTGTCCGTATTCCGCAGTAACCGTCACATGTATGCTCAGGTGATTGATGATGTCACCGGGCGGACGCTCGTTGCGGCGAGCACCATGGATGGCTCGATTGGCGGGCCGGGTAAGGTAGCCGGGAATATCGAGTCAGCTGCCAGGGTTGGGCAGTTGGTGGCGGAGCGTGCGATTGCAGCAGGCGTTCAGAGTGTCGTGTTTGACCGCGGGGTGTTTCGCTACCACGGTCGCATTGCTGCTCTGGCTGATGCTGCTCGACAGGCCGGTCTTGAATTCTGATTTTTAATATTTTTTTCGCAACTGCAGCGTGACGGGGTGACTGGTGTCCACAGCAGATGTCAAAGATTCAGGCGAACGCGTCGTTCAGATCCGCCGATGTGCATGTGTGGTAAAGGGCGGGCGTCGATTCAGTTTCGCAGCTCTGGTTGTGACCGGGGACGGTAACGGTCGTGCTGGCTACGGTTACGGCAAGGCGGTGGAAGTACCTCTTGCTGTTGAGAAGGCCACCAAACAGGCGAATCGGTCACAGATGTCTGTACCGATTGTTGGGACAACAATTCCGCATGAGGTGATCGGTGTTTATCGGTCATCTCGCGTTTTACTGCTCCCGGCGAAGCCGGGTACCGGCGTTATTGCTGGTGAGTGCGTGCGTTCAGTCGTTGAGGCGGCTGGCGTAACGGATATTCTGACAAAGGCATACGGTTCTACGAATCCGCTGAACCTGGTGAAGGCAACGTTTGATGCGTTGTCCAAGCTGCGAACGCGGGAACAGATTGAGCGACTGCGAGGGGTGACGCTGTGATTCTGAATGACGTCCAGACAGGGATTCAGACTCGGAAAGCGCGTAAGCGCGTGGGTCGAGGTTCAGGTTCCGGGCACGGCAAAACCGCCGGGCGCGGACACAAGGGGTTCTTCAGCCGATCTGGTTCCTCCCGTCGGCAGGGGTTCCAGGGTGGTCAGATGCCACTCTTCCGCCGCGTTGCGAAGCGAGGTTTCAACAACCGTCAGTTTTCACCTGAGGTGGTTGTGATCAATGTGGGCACGTTGGGCGAGAAGTTTGAGGCGGGTGCAGAGATCTGTCCGAAGGTGCTCGCTGAGAAGGGGCTGATACCGAGCCGCTTTGATCTTCTCAAAGTGCTCGGCGACGGTGAACTCAGCAGCGCCATCACCGTGAAGGCTCATCGTTTTTCAGCATCAGCAGAGACGAAGATCACGGCAGCGGGCGGCAAGTTTGAAGTCATCAGCGTCGAGTGATGCTCGACGATTGAAGTTAGTACGCAGTGTTGGGTTTGTCTACTGCGGTTGCTGGAGGCGGCATGTTATCGAGATTGCTGACAGTGTTCCGAATCCCGGAACTCCGCAATAAGATTCTGCTCACCTTTGTGCTGTTGGCGGTTTACCGTCTGGGGTTTTTCATCACGCTTCCATTCGTCGATCAGGCGAGGGTCGCGGAAGTGATGAGAAATGCTCAGGAGGGTGCCGGCGACAGTATCAGTGGTTTGCTGAAGTCTGTTTCGGTGTTTGCTGCAACGGACTTGCAGAGTGGATCGATCTTCGGTCTGGGAATCATGCCGTACATTACGGCGTCGATTGTGTTCCAGTTGCTGGCTACGGTTTACCCGCCGCTGGAGGCCCTCCAGAAGGAGGGTGAGTCTGGTCGTCGGCGGATCAACGAGTACACTCGATACGCCACCGTGGTAGTGTGCATGGTGCAGAGTTTTGTGCTTGTGTGGTCAATGCGTGGACAGGAGTTCGGTGGTTCCGGGGTGCTGTTGCCGGGCTACTCCGGGCTGCATTGGTTGATTTTAGGGACACTCATCATGACGTCCGGGACTGTGTTCCTGATGTGGATTGGTGAGCAGGTGGATGCCTACGGGATTGGCAACGGGATTTCTCTGCTGATCATGGCGGGGATTCTTGCTCGTATGCCTTCGATTGTCGGCAAATGGATTGAGGGGATTGTGACGAAGGGGACCGAGATCGGCAGCGAGTTCGGGATTGAGCGCTTGCTGACGATGGGGGTGGTCTTCGTGACGGTCATCGCCGTGGTGGTCTTCATTACTCAGGGGCAGCGGCGAATCCCGATTCAGAGTGCAAGGCATGTTCGGGGTCGGCGCGTGAGTGGCGGGAACCGTCAGTGGTTGCCGTTGCGTGTCAATCAGTCCGGGGTGATGCCGATTATTTTCGCCAGCAGTTTGCTCATGATTCCCTTCTTCCTGTTCGCTCAGTTTGGGCGGGCGCTTGGTAATTCCGGAGTTGGAGACGCTTTCCAGTGGTTGGGGGCCTTGTTTTCGCCCGGACAGGGATTTGTGTATAGTCTGGCATACATCATTCTGATCTACTTTTTCTGCTACTTCTGGACAGCGATTACGTTCAATCCGAAGGACATGGCAGAGAACCTGAAGGACAACGGGAGCTTCATTCCGGGTTACCGGCCGGGAGCAAGGACCGCGGTTCATCTGGAGCAGGTGATGTTGCGGATTACGTATGTCGGGGCGGCGTTCCTGTCTGTGATCGCGGTAATCCCTACGGTGATCGCAAATACGATCACAAACGATTTTGTTACGGCCAGCTTCTTCGGTGGCACGGGGTTGCTGATTATTGTCTCGGTGACACTGGATCTGGTTCAGAAGATAGACTCGCACCTTGTCATGCGAAACTATCCGGGTTTGCTTGACTCTGAGAATTGAGTGCCTTTGTGGCGGATAGAGATTGGGTGAAGCGATGAAAGTTCGTTCAAGCGTGAAGCGTATTTGTGACTTCTGCAAGCTGGTACGGCGGCGTGGGAAGGTCTTTGTAATCTGTTCTTCCAACCCGCGACACAAGCAGCGTCAGGGCGGATCAGTCCGGCAGCGGTAGTTCATTGGAGTTTAAGAGATGCCCCGTGTTCTTGGTGTAGACATACCGAACAACAAGCCTACGCACGTCTCACTGACGTATTTGTACGGCATTGGCCCATACCTGGCCGTCAAGATTTGTTATGAGCTGGGTATTGATCCGCAGTCTCGAGCGAGTGAGTTATCTGAAGACGACGTGAGTCGGCTCACAAATCATCTCGACAAGAACTACGCGGTCGAAGGCCCGTTGCGTCGCAAGGTGCAGCAGGACATCGGGCGTCTTCGTGAGGTGCAGTCTTATCGCGGGATTCGACATCGTAAGGGGTTGCCGGTTCGTGGGCAGCGGACGAAGACGAACGCCAGAACGCGTAAGGGTCGTAAGCGCACAGTTGCAGGTAAGAAGGGCGTCAAGGACCTGAAGTGATGTGTCCGGGGCAGTTGCGGGTCCATTTTTGAGTGAGATTGCGAAGTGGCCAAGGTAAAGAAAAAGAAGATTCGTCGTAATGTCAACAAGGGTGTGGCCTACATCAAGGCGACATTCAACAACACGATCGTGACGATGACGGACGTCAGCGGTGACGTGCTTTGTTGGGCGACTGCCGGCACCGTGGGCTTCAAGGGATCTCGCAAGAGCACTCCTTTCGCAGCGCAGCGGGCGGCAGAGACTGTCGCAGAGCGTGCTGCGAAGGTTGGCGTTCGTGAGATTGAGGTTCGTGTCAAGGGTCCAGGTGCTGGTCGCGAAAGTGCGATCACTGGCTTGCAGGCATCAGGGCTCGCGATTCGTTCCATCGAAGACATTACACCGCTGCCGCACAACGGATGTCGTCCACCGAAGCGACGGCGCGTGTGATTCGGGCGGAATTCTGCTGCTAAGAAATTTGTAAAGTTGGGGGATCAATATGAGGATTCGCTGGCGTGGGTTGGAACTCCCCAGTCGAGTGACAGTCGATCGTGAGACTCGAACTCCGGAATATGCCCGCTTTGTTGCTGAGCCATTTGAGCGTGGGTTTGGCTCAACGATCGGCAACAGTCTCCGTCGTATTCTGCTCAGCAGTCTTGAAGGCTCTGCTGTCACGCGTGCACGGATTCAGGGTGTTCAGCATGAGTTCACGACGATTCCAGGCGTTGTCGAGGATGTCACAGACATTTGCCTGAATTTGAAGTCTCTGGTGGTCAAGAACCATTCAGCATCCAGCAAGACACTGCGGATTGAGCGATCAACGCGTGGTGTGGTGACTGGTGCCGACGTGATCTGCGACGACCAGGTGGTGGTGGTTAACAAGGACCTTGTGCTCGCCACAATGACGGATGACGTTCCGCTCAGCATTGAACTGACCGTTCAGAATGGCCGTGGCTACGTTCCTGCTTCTGAGCAGTACCAGCACGAGCCTGAGGTTGGGGTAATCCCGCTGGATGCGGCGTTTTCTCCGGTGACACGAGTTCGTCATCTGATTGAGGAGACTCGCGTTGGGCAGCGTACGAACTACGACAAGCTCAACCTGGACATCTGGACGAACGGGACGATTACGCCTGAGATGGCGATGGTAGAGGCCGCCAAGATTCTGCGTAAGCATTTGAACTGTTTCATTGCGTTCCGCGAGCCGGGGCCTGAGACCAACCCTGATGGTGGTCTGCGTCAGATGATGGAGACGACGGGTTACTCTCCGATCGATATGGAGCTTGAGGAGAAACTCAGCAAGAGCCTCGCCGAGTTGAATCTGTCTGTGCGTGCGACGAACTGTCTGGAGTCGGTAGGCATCAATACGGTGCGCGACCTGGTGGTGCGTAACGAGGATGATCTGCTGCAGGTTCGTAACTTCGGTGAGACAACACTTGATGAGGTGCGCGAGCGTCTTGAGAGTATTGATCTGCGGCTGGGGATGCGGTTGCCAAACCAGCAGGTGAATTGATTGCTGGACATTGTTTCGCTTCATTTGTGTGAAGCGTTTGTTTGATCTCTGAAACTGTTAGCTTGAGTGGGTCTCGGTCATGAGACATCGTGTCGCTGGTCGGAAACTGGGTCGTAACGCTTCGCACCGAAAGGCCATGTTTCGCAACATGGCGTGCAGTCTGATTCGCACCGTTCGGGTCGATGAAGGCTCAGAGGGGGCTCCAAGGGTTGCCGGCCGAATTGTAACGACGGTCCCGAAGGCCAAGGAGTTGCGCCCGGTCATTGAGAAGTTGATCACGCTGGCCAAGCGTGCTCACCGGATCAGTGAGTCGGCTGCAGCGCTGGGGTCGGACGCCGAGAGGAACTCTGATGCCTGGAATGAATGGCGTGAGTCAGAGCGTGGTAAGGAGTGGGTCAGGGCGACCGCTCCAGCCCTTGCCCTACGACGCCGTGCGTTCTCAGAGCTGCGTGATTCTGTCGCCGTCGACATCCTTTTCGACGAACTCGCAAAGCGATTCATTGATCGAGATGGTGGCTACACACGCGTAGTGCAACTCGCTGCGGTTCGACTTGGTGACGCTGGTGCCCAGTCGATCATTGAGTTTGTTGGCGAGCGGGATCGTGTAAAGTCGGGTCGTCGTGCAGCGCCGGCGGTGATCGATACCGCCGAGCAAGCGGTGGATTCGAATGAATCGGCCGACGAGGGCACGGTTGCCGAGGAATAAGTCACAGAAGATCGTGGCTGAAGAAGGGCATCAGTCGGCGGAGAGCCCGGCGACGATGCTGAGGCCGCAGCGGATGTAGAGCGGGCCTGAGGGCCGCTGGTACACTG